>PNJQ01000010.1 GCA_013821985.1 Opitutus sp. | reverse complement strand
GGCGCCAACGCGCGCCTCTTCGCCGCAGTTGAAAAAGCCAAGAAGGCCAGCGTCACGCGCGACGTCATCGAACGCGCCATTGCCAAAGGCGCCGGCACCGGCGGCGACAAGGCCGCGCTCGACCACGTCGTTTACGAAGGCTACGCGCCGCACAAGGTGCCGCTCATCGTCGAAGTTTACACCGACAACCACAACCGCACCGCCAGTGAGGTCCGCGTGCTCTTCAAGAAGGGCGTGCTCGGCGGCGCGGGCAGCAACAAGTTTCTCTTCGACCATGTCGGCATCGTCGAGGCACACACCACCGCGGCGGGCGCCGACCTCGAGGCGGCCGCGATCGAAGCCGGCGCGAACGATTTCGAAGCGCTCACGCACGCGCAGAACGACGACATCCCCGAAGGCGCCACCGGCGCGCGCTTCCTCACCGATCGCACCGCCGTCCACTCCGCGTCCACGTGGCTGAAGCAAAACGGCTGGAACGTGATCACCGCGGAAATCGGCTACGTCGCGAAACAATATCCCGAGCTCAACGACGCACAGCGCGCCGAGGTTGGCGAGTTCCTCCAGGAACTCGAGGACCACGACGACGTGCAACGCGTTTGGGCCGCGTTGAAGTGAGCGCCGCGCGAACGACAACGGCGACCAACCCGTGAGTCCGCGCACTTCCAAAGCTTGCGGTAGCCCGCTACCCGGAGCGCACCAATCGGGGATTGCTCCATGATCCGCTTCATCGATGGCCTGCATCTCGGCCGACCGAAAGTCATCGGCACCGCCGCGGTCGGCGACGATCAGATCGCGCTGATCGATTGCGGCCCGGAATCGATCTTCAACGCCACCGTCGCCGGCCTGCGCACGGCTGGGTTGAAACCGGAAAACGTCACGCACGTGTTCGTGACGCACATCCATTTCGATCACGCCGGCGCGGCGTGGCGGTGGGCGGAGGAATTCGGCGCGACCGTCTGCGTGCATCCGCGCGGCGCGCCGCACCTCGCGGATCCCTCACGATTGCTCGCGAGCGCGACGAAGATTTTCGGCGATCAGATGGGCCGCTTGTGGGGCGACATGCGCGCGGTGCGGCCCGACAAACTGCGCGTGATGAACGATCGCGAAACGGTCGCCGCCGCGGGCACTGTTTTCACCGCGCTCGACACACCCGGCCACGCGCAACACCACCACGCGTGGTGGCTGGAGACCGAGCGCACGCTGTTCGCCGGCGACGTGATGGGCGTCGTCATCGACGGCGGGCCGTGTCTGCCGCCGTGTCCGCCGCCGGACATCAATCTCGAGCAGTGGCTCACGTCGTTGAAGATGATCATGGCGCTGCAACCGGCGCGCGTCTTCGTCACGCACTTCGGTGAACTCGACGATCCGGTGAAGCGCCTCAACGAGCTCGCCGAGCGCCTGCTGGATTGGGCCGAATGGATCGCCGAGGAATTGAAGATCGGCATGCCTGAGGAGAAAATCATCCCGCTCTTCGAACAGCGCGTGCGCGGCGAGTTGAAGATGGCGGGAATGAGCGACGAGTTGCTCGACACCTACGAGCAAGCCGACCCGGCGGCGATGAGCGTCGCGGGCCTCGCCCGCTACTGGCGGAAGTTCCGGCCCGAAGCGCTGCAGTAAGCAGCGCGCTTCTTGGAGGAGCCGGCTCGCAGGCGATCACAACGCCCGCGGCGTCCGCGGCGCTGATTCACCGCCGGTCAAATAGGTCCTATGTGTCCTCTAGGACCGATGGGACCAATGACCGCCTGCGCATTCGTGCGATTGCGCGCACACGCGCGCGATTCAAAATAGAAACTCCCGCGCGCGGGAGTTGGAACCGGCCCAAAGAAAACGCCGGCTCCGAAGAGCCGGCGGCTTGGGATAAAAGTAAGCAACCGAAGTTACTTCTTCTTCTTGCCGGCTGCTTTCTTGGTGGCCTTTTTGGCCGCTTTTTTCTTTGCCATGAAAAATTTTTAGAAACAACTGCGCCTTAACGCACGAACAATTTTACGAAGTTGAAAGATTTCTTCGGACCGCTCCACTGCGGTTTTTTGCCGTTTTTTCGCCCTTCATCGCGCTGCGCGAGAAACTTTTTCAACGCGCGTAGAGCTGCGCGAGTTCGCGCAGATACGACGTGGTGCCGGAAAAAAGTTTTTCGAGCTGCGCGGATTCGTAGCGCCACTGCCAGTTGCCCTGCGGTTTTCCCGGCGTGTTGAAGCGCGCTTCGCTGCCGAGCGACAGCACGTCCTGCAGAGGGAAAATCGCCAAATTCGACGCGCATGCATACGAGGCGCGGATGAAATCCCACGACACCTCATCGCCCGACACGCGGAAGTAGCGCCGCACGAAATCGCGCTCGTGTTCACTCGCGCCGCGATACCACCCGAGCGTCGTGTCGTTGTCGTGGGTGCCGGGATACATCACGCTGTTCGGTGTCGCGTGATGCGGGAGGTAGAGATTCTTCGCGTCACCGCCCCAGGCAAATTGCAGCACGAGCATGCCGGGCAACCCGGTTTCGCGGCGCAACACGTGCACCGATTCAGTGAGATCGCCGAGATCCTCCGCGATGATGCGCGCCTGCGGAAACGCCGCCTTGAACGCACGAAACAGGTCCAAGCCCGGTCCTTGCCGCCACTCACCACGGCGCGCGTTCTCCGCCGGCAACGGAATGCGCCAATATGTGTCGAAGCCGCGAAAGTGATCGATGCGCACGACATCGTAGAGAGAAAAGGCCGCGCGCATCCGCTCGATCCACCAGCGGTAGCCGTCGGCTCGGTGGGCTTCCCACGCGTAAAGCGGGTTGCCCCACAACTGTCCATCCGCGGAAAAATAATCCGGCGGCACGCCCGCGACGGCAATCGGCCGCCGCGTCGCCGGATCCAGTTCGAACAACTCCGGGTTCGCCCACGCGTCGGCGGAATCGAGCGCGACGAAGATCGGCAGGTCGCCGATGATCTCCACGCCGCGCGCGCGTGCTTCCGTGCGAAGGTAATGCCACTGGCCGAAGAAGAGGTATTGGATGAACGCGCAGCGCTCGATGCGTTCCTCGAGGAGTTCGCGCAACGGCGACTGCTGCGCGCGTGCATAATCACGCAACTCGACCGGCCATTCCGTCCACGCCGCGCCGTTGAGATGATCCTTCAGCGCCGTAAAGAACGCGAAAGCCGGCAACCACGCGGCGTGCTCATGTTGAAAGCGCTCGAAGTCGCCGTAGGGCGCCGCCACGCGGCGCTCGCGGTAGTTTTCGTAGGCGAGGTTGAGCAGCGCGCGCTTCTTCTCGTAGAGCGCGCCGAAGTCAACGCGCTCGAGCGGCAGGGCACGCAGCGGATCGAGGTCCGCCTCCTCCAGCAGATCATGCGGCACGAGCGCCGCGAGATCGATGAGCAGCGGATTGCCGGCGAACGCAGAGAACGACGCGTAGGGCGAGTCGCCATAACCGGTGGGCCCGAGCGGGCAGAGCTGCCAGTATTTGATACCCGCCTCGCGCAGAAATTCCAAGAACCGCACCGCATGCGCATCGAACACGCCGACGCCTTGCGCGCCGGGAAACGCGGTCGGGTGCAGCAACACGCCGGTCGCGCGCGCTTGCAGCCAGTTGAACAGCGGCAGATCCGCCGTGGGCGGTGCAGAGGAAATTGCCGCGGTCGAGCCAGTGCTGCGGGCGGAAACGGAGATTTTTTTTGCCATGCGAAAGAGACTGTCGCGACCGTGGCACCAATCTCGCCGCCTGACAACGTCCCCGATGCCGGGGCTTTTCCGGCCCACGCGCGCCGGAAAATCAGCCGCCGAGTTCAACCACCGTGCGCGTCGCACCGCCGAAGCGCTCGAGTTCATCAAGCACGCCGTTGATCGCCGCAGCGTCGAGCGGCACCGTGCGCGTGACGATCGGACCGAGATCGAGTTTTGCGTCGGCCGCGAAACGGAGCAGCTCGGCGATTTCGCTGCCGAGGTGATCGGACACGCCGATGATCTCCGCCTCGGGACAGAGCAACTCCGAGTAGGGATCGATGACCAGCGGCTGCCGCGTGAGGCCGGCCAGCGCAGCGCGGCCCATTTTGTTCAGCACGCGCACCGCCTGCTGCATCGTCTGCGGGAGACCGATCAGCTCGAGCGCAACATCCACCCCGCGCCCGCCAGTGAGGCGGCGGATCTCCGCCACCGCGTCGGTGCTGCGGGCATTGACCGGTTGTGCGTCGAACCGCTCGGCGAGCGCCAGCTTGTCGGGATTGAGATCAACCGCGAAGACCTTGGCTGCCCCGAGGGCGCGCGCGAGTTGCACGGCCGACGCGCCCAGGCCGCCGATGCCGAACACCGCAACGGTTTCGCCCGGCTGGATCCGCGCCTTGCGCAACGCATGCAGCGCGGTCGCGGAAGAACACATCATCACGGCGCCGTGCGCGAAGGAGATGGAGTCCGGCAACGGAAACACGCTTGCGGCGGGCATCACCATGAATTCCGCGAACCCGCCGTCGCGGTGCCGGCCGATCATCTGGCCGGTGCCGCAAAATTGTTCGTGTCCGCTCGCGCACCAACCGCAGGTGCCGCACGTCGCGAGGTAGTGCACGCACACGCGCTGGCCGCTGCTGAGTCGCGTGACGTTGGCGCCGGTCTTTTCGATCGTGCCCGAGACTTCATGACCGAGCGTGAGCGGGAGCAGTTCGTCGAAACGCGTCGTGCCGGCGCGATAATGCGCATCCGAATGACAGATGCCCGCCGCGCGCACGCGGATGAGCACGTCGTCCGCACCCGGTTCCGGCACGGGCACGCGGTGCATTTCCAGCGGTTGATGCGGAGCGACGAGGCGGAGGGCATTCATGCGGGGGGAAGGTTTGGACGGAGACAGGGCGGCGCAACGGCGGTGCGATGCTTCCCCACGGCTGCCGCATCACTCGCGTGCCGTCCGCGACCAATGGGGACTCACAGCAGGACGAACAAAATGATCGCCGTTACGAAAAACGCCGCTCCGAGCGTCACAACATAACAGAGGGCGAGCGTGAAGGTCTTTGCGAACGTCCATGGCCACGAATTCGCGAAGAGGCGGCGCAACATGAGCAGCGGATAGACGGCAAGCCAGGCGTTGCACGCCAGCTGCACCCAGCCTTGCAGTCCGATTCCGGCGAATCGCGCAAGGAACACCCAGCCGTCGCGGAACATCACCCACAAAAAGATGAACGTGTGGAAATGCAGCGCGGTGATGAGATGCTGCAAATAGACTTGGCCGGATTTGCGGAAGAGAACGCGGGTGTAGAGCGCGAAGAACGGCAGGCAGAACAGCATCATCTTCGGCAGGGCGACGATGAACGCGTGGGCGATTTCGCGCTGCACCTCCGGATCCATGGCGTGGCGGCCCCGCTCCTCCAGCCACCTTTCGAGGTCGGTCTGCTCGGCGGCGGGTTTGTCCAGCGGCTTGATGCTCAGGTGCGGCTGGTTCGCCTCGGCCGCCCGCTTGGCGCGCGCTTCGGCGGCGAGTTTATCACTGAACTCGCGCAGCCGGTCCACGGCACGCGAGTCGTGCTTCCCTTGCTCCGCTGCGTCCGCGCCGCGTTGGGCGAGATCGGCGGCGAGTTTGCGCTTCAACTCCTCGGCGTAGACCGGATCGTTGCGCGCCTTGAGGACCTGCTCCAGCGTCGCGGGTTGGCCGTCGATCGTGAGTCCCGCATTCAACGCCCGGTCCGGTGACAGGTCCATCTTCACCAAGTCCGGCGTCTTCGTCGTGCTGAAAACGTAGAAGAAGAAAAAGAACGCGGTGAAGATATAGAGGCGGAACGGCGGGACCTGGGACGCGCGCTTGCCGGCATTGAACGCGGCGGTCAGCCGGCCGGGGCGGAAGAGCAGCGTAACGAGGTTGGTGAAAAATTTGCCATCGAAGTGGAAAATGTTCTCCAGCGCCTCGAGGAACATGTGTCCAAACGAGCGGTGCACATCGAAGTCGTGCTGGCCGCACTTGTGGCAGAAGGGACCGTCGAGTTTCGTGCCGCAGTTTTCGCAATGCGTGTGCACCGGGCCGTGGTGGCCGGGCGAATCCGTGGCCTGCGCCACGACGGCGTCAGCCGCGAGCGCGTCACCGAGCGGGGAGGAGGAGGACGGGGGCAGGTCCGGCACGAGCGGAGTGGAGCACGCTGTTCCGTGGCGCGCAACCCTGCGGGGGCGGCTCGCGGCGCTCCCTCGTCTCCCGCTTCCTCGTCTCCCGCTTCCGCCCGGCTCAACGCAGCGCGACGATTAGTTTCGCGCGGCTGTTCACGCGCAGTTTTTGGAACACGCCGCTGAGCTGCACTTTCACGCTGCCCTCGGTCTTCCGAAGCTGCGCCGCGATTTCCTTGTTCGTCAGGCCGGCGCAGACGAGTTGGGCGAGTTCGCGTTCCGACGGAGAGAGCTGATGCAGCAGGCGGTCGGAGGATTCCTCGTGCAACGCTGGCGTCCCAACCGATGCGCTCACCCGCAGGCGCACGACAAAAACCGGCTTGATGAGCGTGCCGCCTTTTTCCGGACGCAGCGAAACAAGCGCCTCATGTCCGATCTCTGGGGCGATCACTTGCCGGGTGGGGGCGTTGCCTTCGACGGCGAGCGAGCCGGGCGGGCGGGATTGCCACTCGCGCCGGAGCTCGTCACAGGCCGCGTGAATTTCCGGCGGGATCGCGAACACGGCCTGCGGCGTGTAATTGCGCGCGCGCTCGTGGCCCAAATTCCAGGCGGCGCACAGTGCGAGCGCGTCCTGCGAGACGTAGATCGGCTCGAGATTCCAATCGAGAAACAGCACCGCATCAGGCTTCGCCCGATAAAAACCTTCGAGCAAGCGCCGGCGCTGCCGCTCCTGCTCGAACGTCTTCATGCGATCGAACGCGACCTTGATGTGCGGGTGCACGGCGTTGAGCACGTCCATTTCGTGCGGGGTGAAGTCACCCTGATCGCCGCGACGGCGGAGCGCGAAGGACGTTTCGACGCCGCGCCCGTGCCAGAACAACAGGTGCGCCGAGTAGCGCCAGTCGTAGTGGCGCATGTAGCGCCGGTAATACGGCGTGCGGTCGATCTTGCGCGGATCGGACACGAGCTGGCTGTGCTGGTAGGCGCCGATCCCGGTGTGCAGATCGAGAAACGGCTGGAAGAACGAGCGCCCCTCGAGTGCCACGAGCCGGTCCGCCTCGTTGTCGTGCGGCCGGCGCGATTTCTCCGACGAGAAACGTTTGGTCGAAGTCTCCTTCTTCCAATCGAGGTAATTGACCGACATCACCAGCGTGTCGTGCGGCACGAGTTCCTCGAACAAGCCCTGCAACGCGCCCCACAACTCATCGAACTCCAGCGCGCGATGCAAATTCAGCAGCGCAGACTGGCCCGGCGGCGCGGCCAATGCCGCTACGCCTCGAACTGATGCCGTGTGACTCAACGCGGGCAAGCTACGCCAGGTTGACGATTCCGCGAGTGCGAATCCCTCCCGATGACAAGTGACGCACTTTATTAACCTAAGTAAGGTTGTGACGGCGGCCGACCCGGAGACTGTGCGATCACAGCCCTAACACACCTATGACTCGCCTTACCCTGCGTCACTTCCCGGCGGCCGTTCTCTTGCTGCCCGTTTTTGCTCTCGCGCAAGTTGCGCCCAAGCCCGTGGAACCGCCGCGTCCTGCCGAAACCGCGCCCGCCGTCGTGGCCCTCGAGGAGAAAACCGATGAGCAAAACGCGCCGGTCAAACTCGACTCGTTCGACGTCACGGGCACGCGCATCCGCACGCTGGGTCAGGAGCAGGGAGCCATTCCCGTCTTCTCGCTGCCCCAGATCGAGCTCGAGCGCCGCGGCGTCACGCGCGTCGCTGACATCCGCTGGGCAATCCCACAGCTCGCGGGCGCGGTTGGTTTCAACGACAACCTCGTCAACAGCGGCACGTCGCGCGCGCAAACCGTCAGCACGTCCTTCAATCTCCGCGGCGTCGGCGGCAACTCGACGCTCGTGCTCGTGGACGGCCGGCGCATTTCGCGCACCGGCCAGGAAGCGCCCGGCGGCGCGGGCGGCCGCGAGGACTTCAGCATCGACGGCATTCCCGTCTCCGCCATCGAGCGCATCGACATCCTGCCGCAAGGCGCCGGCGCAATCTACGGCTCCGAAGCCATCGCGGGCGTGATCAACGTCATCCTGAAAAAGAACTACACCGGCGCGGAACTCAGCGTCACCTACGACAACACCTTCGATACCGACGTCGCGCAAACGACGGTCAGCCTCACCGCCGGCTATCGCACCGGAAAGCTGAGCACGTTCCTCACCCTGTCGGCCGAGGAACAGAATGGCATGAAGTCGATCGACCGCTGGTGGACGCGCACGAACGACCAGCGCGTGTTCGGCAGCACGAGCACGAATTTTCTCTTCGGCGTCGCGTCGGGCGCAGGCACGCTCTCGAGCGGCTCGTCCCCCTATCTCACCACCACGCCGAATCTCCCGACCCTGACGACGAACATCGTGGGCATTCCGGCTGGTTCCACGGGCACCACCGCCGCGAACAACGGTTACTTGCTCACGAATGTCCCAGGCCCCTTCGATGCCGCACCCTACGCGCATTCCATCGACCCGGCCTCGCGGCGCAGCGTCGTGTTCAAGGCGGATTACGCCTTCGCCCCGTGGGCCACCGTCTATTTCGAGGGCCGCGCCTCCAAGTTCGAAAACGATTCCGTCGGCACGCCGGTGACGGTTTCCACCCAGCTGCCCGTCGGTTATCCCGGCAACCCGTTCAGCACCGCCGTGTGGCTGCGCAAAGTATTCTTCGATCTCCCGCTGCCGCGCACGATTTCCACGCAGGAAAACCAAGGCCTCGTCCTCGGTCTCCGCGGCGACTTTCTGGAAAACTGGCGCTACGACGCGAGCGCCTCGTTCGCGCGCAACATCGTGAGCGATGACGCGCTCTCCGCTTCGTCGTTCAACTTCGGCCTGCTCTCGGCCGCGATCAACAACGCCGACCCGTCGCTCCGCCCCATTCTGGCCTACGACAGCACGACGACCGCGGATCCCAACGCCGCCGGCCGGCTCGCCTCGCTGATGCCGTTCGCGGACCACAAGGATACCTCCGACGTCTATCAGTATCTCGCCATCGCCGATGGCCCCGTCTGGCAGGGCTGGGCGGGCCCGGTGAATCTCGCCGTCGGCGCCGAAGCCGGCGTGGAAAAGGTGCGGTTTTGGCGCGAGCCGAGCATCGCGACGCCGACTTACGTCCTGACCCGGCCGTTCCAGCGCGAGCTCACCGCCGCGTTTGCCGAAGTTAATTTTCCGCTCCTTTCGCCGGAGCAAAACATCCCGTTCGTCCACCGCTTTGAAGTCGGCGGTGCCGTGCGCGCCACCGATTACTCGGACGCCGGCGGCGTCACGACCCCGACGTATCGCGCGCTCTTCCAGCCGGCGAAGTGGGTCACGTTCCGCGCCTCACGCGCCGAAGGCTTCAAGCCCGTGCGCCTCTACGACCTGCTCGCGCCCGTGACGACCTTCACGCAAAACCTCACCACCACGAGCAACGTCCGCGATCCGCAACGCGGCAACGAGCTCGTGCTCGGCACCTACACCTACCGCTCGGGCGGCAATCCCGCGCTGAACTCGGAGGAGTCCGTGTCGCGCAACGCCGGCGTCATCATCGACGTGCCGGGCCGCTGGTTCAAAGGCCTGTCGTTCTCGGCCGACTACTACGAACTGAATTACACCGACCGCTCCGGCTCCACCGGCCTGCAGGTGCTGTTGAATTACTTCCCCGAACGCGTCACCCGCGGCACTCCGAGCGCGGCCGACACCGCCGCCGGTTACCTCGGACCGGTGACAACGTGGGACTCCAGCAACATCAACCTCGCCGGCGTGAAAACCAAGGGCTGGGACTACCGCGCCAGCTACCGCCGCAATTTCGATTTCGGTGAACTCACGCTCACCGCCGCGATGTCGGATCCGAACGTCACTTACACGCAGTCCACTCCCGCCGCGACGCCGACTTCCACCTTCGGCCACCAGCCGCGCAAGCTGAGCGGCTCCGCTTTCTGGACCCGCGGCGCGTGGGACGCGGGCATCGCTGCCAACTACCAGGCTCCCTATTACACCGGTTCGCTCACCGGCATCCCTTATCCGGAGTATCTCGAACTCAACCCGCAGGTCTCCTATAACTTCGGACGCGACGCGCGCTTCTCGAAAGACGCGACGGACTGGTGGGCCCGCGCGCTGAGCGGCAGCAAGTTCACCGTCACGGTGATCAATGCTTTGAACAAGGAGCCGGAAATCATCGCCGGTTCTCCGCGCTTCGCCGGCGATCCTCGCCTGCGCCGCTACATCCTGAGCTTCGCGAAAAAGTTCTGAGCCGCTGCCATGAAGTTTTCTTCCCTTTGTCTCGCGCTCGGCCTCGTCGGCGGTGCCGTGCTCGCGCCGCCACCGGCGCGGGCCCAGGCGCCCGAAAGCGCCCCCGCCGCGCCGCAATCCCAGATGGACGCGGACCACGACGCCGTCTGGGCCATCTACCGCGAAGAGCAGGGCGACCCTGATCTCCGGAAAAACGATCCGAAAGCGTGGTTCCTCGCCTACGACGCCAAAATGCGCCGCTTCGTCGAGGCGGGCCGCGCCTACGCCGCGAAATACCCGAACGATCCGCGCCGCTACAACGCGCTCATTCAATTGAGTTACACGCGTCCGTATTTTATCACCGGCTTCAAACCCGAGTTCGATACCGCGCCGCGCGACACCAACCTCGCTGCCGACGAAGCGGCCTTGGCGTCGTTCTGGGACGCGCAGTTGAAGTTCCTCGCGGAAGTCATTTCGGCGCCGGGAACGAGCACGCGTCAGCGCGGCGGTGCGATGGTCGCCTACCTCACCGACAGCGGTGCCCTCGCGCGACTGCGCGGCACCACTTTCGACATCGAGTCCGCCGGTCCGCTCGCCGAACGGGCGCTCGCCAACGATTCCGATGAGTCCGTGCTCGCGGTGGTGGATGTTTACCTCGGGGCCCTGGAACGCGCGAACCGCACTGCCGCCGGGCAAGCCTTCGAAGCCAAGATCCAGGCCTACCCGAAAATCGCCGTCCTCGTCGCCGACCAGAAGGCGAAGCGCGAGGCCGACGCCGCGGCAAAGGCGCAGAAGCTCACGTCGCTCGCCGAAATGAAATTCACCGCCGCCGACGGCCGCGCGGTCGATCTGCAGAAACTGCGCGGCAAGGTTGTGCTCGTGGACTTCTGGGCCACGTGGTGCGGACCGTGCATTGCCGAGCTGCCCAACGTGAAGAAGGTTTACGCCCAGTATCACGAAAAGGGTTTTGAGATCATCGGCATCACGCTGGAAAATCCCAACGCGCGTCCCGGCGACACGCCCGAGCAGACCGCGGCCAAGCTCGAGGCCGCCAAGAAGAAGATGCTCGATTTCACCGTGAAGAACGAGATGCCCTGGCCCCAGCATTTCGACGGCAAGTGGTGGAAAAACGACTACGCGGTGCAGTTCGACGTCAGCATGATTCCCGCGATGTTCCTCTTGGATAAGGAAGGTCGCATCGCTTCCACCGAAGCGCGCGGCGAAAAGCTCGAGTCGGAAGTGAAACGCCTGCTCGCCCTCTGACATGGTGGCCGAACGCTATTGCCTGCTGCCGGAACCGGTGACGAACCGCCGGCAGCTTTTTCCCGCCGAGCCCCGCGCCCTGCTGACGCCCGCCGAGTGCCAGGTGCTCGAACACCTCGGCGCCGGTTACAGCAACAAGGAGATTGCCGAGCGACTCGGTAAAGCGGAACCGACCGTGAAGAATCAAGTGGCGTCCATCCTGCACAAGCTCGGCCAGCCCACGCGCGCGCGGCTGATCGCCGCGCTGCGCTGACCCCGATGCGTTCAATTTCCGGAATCAGCAGTGGCGGCGTGGTCAAGCTGACCCCGGCCGAAGTCGAAGTCGTTACGCTCGTGGCCCGCGGGCTGACCAACAAGGAAGTCGGGCAGGCGCTGCGCAAATCCGACCTGACCGTTAAAAACCAATTGACCGCCGTCTATCGAAAACTCCGCGTCAAACGCCGCCTGCAACTCATCGCGATGTTCCGCGCCTGAGCGGTGGCGAACCGCTGCGTGTCAGCCGTTCCGCTGGCGCACCGCTTCGAAGAGCGTGATGATCGTCGCCATCGCGACGTTGAGCGAGTCGGCCTGGCCGGCCATCGGAATGCGGACGAGCACGTCGGCGTTCTTCATCCAGAAGGCGCTCAAGCCGTATTGCTCGCTGCCCATGACCACCGCCAGCGGGCCGCGGAGGTCAGTTTGCGTGTAGAGATTCGGCGTGTGCGGAGTCGTCGCGGCGGTGCGGATGCCCTTTTGTTTCAACCACGCGTGGACCGTCGCGGTGTCGGAAACGACGACCGGAACCGAAAAGAGCACGCCGGTGGAGGCGCGCACGACGTTGGGGTTGAAGAGATCCGTGACGGCGTCGCAGAGAATGAGTGCGTCGCAGCCAGCCGCGTCCGCGCTGCGCAGGATCGTGCCGAGGTTGCCGGGTTTTTCGATCGACTCGCAGACAAGGAGGAACGGCGCTTTCCCTGTAGCCGGGGTCGCTGGCCCCGGCCCGGCCTCACCGAGGCCGGCTACAGCCAAATCCGCCAGCGAGCGCTTCCACTGCGGCACGACGGCAAGCAGACCGTCCGGCCGCTCGCGGTAGGCGACCTTCGCAAACGCGTCCTTCGACAATTCGAACAGTTGCGCGCCCGCAGCCCGCGCCTGCTCGATTAGCGCCGGTTCGTTTTCGCCGAGAAACCAGTCCGGGCAAAAATAGAGTTCCCGCAGCGCGATGTTTTTCTCCAGCGCCCGCCGCACCTCGCGGTAGCCCTCGACGAGAAACAGGCTGAGCTCGTCACGCTCCCGCCGCTCGCGCAACCGCACGAGCTGCTTCACGCGGGGATTTTGGAGACTGGTGATTTTTTCGGTCACGGGGGAGACCACCAAACACACGAAATCATTCGAAAGTGCCAAACCAAACTTTGCCCGCGAATTGCGCGAATGGACGCGAATGTGAGTCCGTGAACCGCCTTTCCGAACCTTCCGCGCGCCCTCATTTCAGCAATGTGCCAGGCGATGATTCGCGTGAATTCGCGCAATTGGCGGGCCACTCCGAAAGAGCTTCCGTCGGCCGGTTTCGTGTCTTTCGTGGTGTCCGTGGGCCGAAAGAAAAAATTCAACGACCATCCCTTCCCGTATCGCACCGAGATCGAGCTGGAGATTTCCACGCTCACGAACCACGGCGTGGGCCTGGGGCGGGTGAAGATCGTGAGCGGTGAGCAGTCCGCAGTGAGCGGTCGGCCTGCCACAACCGGCGAACCGCCCCAGACGCCCGCAGCTGAACCCGCGGCAACGGATCCGGAAATCGTCCAGCTCGAAGAGCCTCAGCCAAATCCAAAATCGAGAATCCAAAATTCTTCGGGACCAGAGTCTCGCCAAAGCTCCGCGGGGCGGAGCGACGGCGGATGGGTCGTAATGGTCCCCTTCACGTTGCCCGGCGAACGGGTGCGCGCCCGGGTCTATCGCAATCACAAGAATTTCTCCGAAGCCGACCTGCTCGAAGTCCTCACGCCGTCACCGCACCGCATCACGGCGCCGTGCCCGCTCTTCGGCTGCTGTGGCGGCTGCCAATACCAGCACCTCACCTACGCCGAGCAACTCGCGTGGAAGCGGCGGCAGGTGGAGGAGCTGTTGCAACACATGGCTGGCGTCGCGTTCCCCGTCGCATCGACGATTCCGTCGCCGCGTGATTACGGCTATCGCTCGAAGATCACGCCGCACTTCGCGGCGCCGCGGCGGAGTGAAATGCGCGGAACACAGAACGCGGAAAGCGGAACACCCGAGGACACGTCCTCGCCGGCTGCTGCTTCACCTCAACCCGCCACTGGAACCGGCGGCGAATTTGTCCCACCGATCGGCTTTTTAAAACAAGGTTCGCGTTTCGATCTGATCGATGTGCCCGCGTGCCCGATCGCAACGCCCGAGATCAACACGAAGCTCACCGAAGTCCGCGCCGCCACCCGCGCCAAGCTCGCCGCCGGCGCCTACGACCGCGGTGCCACGCTGCTCCTCCGCCACGCCCAGGAAGGTGTCGTGACCGACTACGACGCCATCATTCACGAAGTCATCGGGCCGGCGGCCAGTTCTGTTGCTGCAGATGTAGCCGGGGTCGCTGACCCCGGCCCGGCCTCAGCGAGGCCGGCGACAACGGCGGCGGCGTCCCCGGCGACAACAACAGCGGCGGCGCCTCGCCCGCCGCTGCGGCTGCATTTTCTGGCGCGCGACTTCTTTCAGAACAATCCGTTCATCCTGCCGGCGTTCACGGGCTACGTGCGCGACCAGGCGGCGGCGGCGGGGGCGCGTTTCCTCGTCGATGCATACTGCGGCAGCGGGTTGTTCGCGCTGAGTTGCGCGCCGGCGTTCGAGCGCGTCGCAGGCGTCGAGGTGAGCGCGACCTCGGTGCAGTTCGCGCGCGAAAACGCCGCCGCCAACGGCATCGCAAATGCCACGTTTTCCGCGGGCGATGCCGCGACGATCTTTGCCGGACTCGACGCGACGTTTGCGCCGACGGAGACCGTCGTCGTGATCGATCCGCCGCGCAAAGGGTGCGACGAATCGTTTCTCGCGCAGCTCTTCGCGTTCGGTCCGCGCGCGGTCGTTTATGTCTCCTGCGATCCGGCCACGCAGATGCGCGACCTGAAGCGTTTCCTCGCGGCCGGATACGAGCTCACCGCGGTGCAGCCGTTCGACCTGTTTCCGCAAACGCGCCACCTGGAGTGCGTCATCAGCTTGCGGCGAGGCATCGGCTGACGAGTCAGACCGGTCGGCGACGAATCGATCGATCGGCTCGCGTCGGCGGAGCCACGCGACCACACAACCGATTATTTGCCCCTGATTGCACGGGGTGATCACGGAGGGGTGCCGCCTGTCCGTGCATTCCGGGCTGGGCCGTCTCGATTCCGGTTTCTTCCCGTTATCCGTGCCCTCCGTGGAATCGTGGTGACAAAGTCCTTCGCCGGGCTGCGCATCGGTTGCGCTGAAAATTTCATGGCAATGGGCGCGTAGCCGGGAGCGAAAACGGGAGGATAATCGGCCCATGAAGATCCTTCGTGCGGTGACGGGACTCCTCTCCGCGTTGGCGCTGGTTGGCGGATTGGGCGCGCAAACGTTCAACGTGGGCAGCTCGCTCTGGGGCAGTGGCGGCAGCTTTGCCGGCACAGCCTCGGCCGGCTCGCTGCTCGCGAGCGGCTCCCCGAACGGCATTTACTACGGCACCGCGCAGCCCGACTCGAACACGTTCGTCTTCGGCCTCGTCAATACGTCCACGCCCACCGGCGCGACTTCGCAATACAACCTTTCGTCCGCCATGGCCGCGGGCACGTCGATCACGCTCGCATTCACCGGCCTCACCGCGCGACCGGACTACATTGCCTACACCGGTGGCCCGCTCACGGCCTACGCCTACAACTCCAGCACCGGCACGCTCTCGCTCACGACCAACCTCGTGAACCCCGGCGCTTCCGCCTCGGATCCGACGAGCAGCACGCTGCTCAGTTCGTTCGGCCTGATGATCGTCACCGGCTCGTCGCACAACTTTCAGGGCACGGTCTTTCAGACGGGCATGTTTTGGGATGATGTCAGTCCGCTGGCGAATTACTCCGGCACCAACTTTTTCGCGGGCGTGAACGCCGACGGCATCAACGGCCAGACCGCGTCGTTCTACGCCTATCTGCCGATGGCATTCCTCCAGGCCAACGGCGTCACGGAACCCGACGACGCGCAGGCCATCGTGCAAAAGAGCGCGGGCTCCGGCGCGGTGTTGAGCAATCTCACGGTTGACATCTATTCGCCCGCGAATCCCGGTTTCACCGGCCAGAGCACGACGTGGAGCTACATCGGGCCGTCCGGCTTCAACTTCGACGGCGCGGCCGGCAACGACGACTTCGTCCTCGCGACCTACACCAACTCCTCGTGGTCGGACGCAAACCTCGGCCTCGTGGCCGTGCCCGAGCCCGCGACGGTGGCGCTCACTTTCGGCTCCCTTGCGCTGCTCACCGCCCTGTGGCGGCGCCGCGCATTAAACAACGCAACTATGCGCTAACTCCCCGGCGCGAACGCGCGCCGTTCGGACGCTAAAGAAAGGCACCGGTGCCAACCGCCGGTGCCGCTTTGTTGGCGGAGGCGAAGGCAGTGCGGCGTTCGGGCCGGAATTTTTCGCCACGAATGGCACGGATGATCACGGATGGCCGCGCCGCGCTCGCGGGCTTGAACTGAAGACGGGCTCAGTTCGAGTTTTCCACTCCTTCTGTTTATCCGAGTCATCCGTGCCATCCGTGTAATCCGTGGCGAAAAGAAGAGTGTCCGCGTGCGGCATCCGCAGCATTCGCGTGGATGCAGCCGACAAAAAAGCCGCGGCGTTTCGGCCGCAGCTTCGGGAAACTTAAGAGCGCTCTGGGCTTTCTTTCGTGGTCGCTCCGGATTGAGCCGGTGAGGAAGCGGCGCGCACTCCGTGCGCGCCCTACCTTCACTTTTTCTCCTCGGGCTTGGCTTCGTCGGTCTTTTTGTCGTCCTTCTTCTTCCCCCAGTTTTCGAAGTCCGGCTTTTCCAGCGCCGGCTTGCCGCCGAGGTAGCGTTCGAGCCAACTCTGCATTTCCCAGTGCCAGTAGATCGCGTTCTGCGGCGTGAGGACCCAGTGGTTTTCGTTCGGGAAAATCACGAGGCGCGAGGGAATGCCCATCGCCTGATAGATCGCGTAGAGCGCGGTGCCGTTGACGTAGGGGACGCGGTAGTCGAGCTGACCGTGGATGATCAACATCGGCGTCTTGAAGTTCTTGGCGTAGAAGGTCGGGTTGTTCTTCTGCATACCTTCCGGATTTTCCCACGGCGTGCCGCCGAGCACCTGCGTGAAGCCGAACGGCGTGACGTCCGCGCCGTATTGCGTGATGAAATCGTTCACGCCGGCGTGGTTAATCAGCGCGGCAAAGCGGTCGGTGTGGCCCGCGATCCACGCGGCCATGTAGCCGCCGTAACTGCCGCCCGCGGCAGCGAGACGCTTGCCGTCAATGTTCGGGAAGCGCTGCATCAGGTGGTCGGTCGCCTTGAGAATGTCCTCGAGCGGCTTGACGCCCCACTCGTTGAGGATGCTCTGCGAGAATTTTTCGCCGAAGCCGGTCGAGCCGTGGCGGTTCACCCACGTGGTGATGTAGCCGGGCGCGGCGAAGACGTGGATGTTCCAGCGGTAGCTCCAGCTGTCGGAGATCATCGTGTGCGGGCCGCCGTGGAGGAGTTGCAGCAACGGGTATTGCTTCGAGGCGTCGTAGCCGGGGGGCAACACGAGCCAGCCCTGCACGTCGTCGCCGGCCGCGCCCTTGAAGGTGTAGCTCTCGACCTTGCCGAGATCGAGTTGCGCGATGAAGGCGTCGTTGATCTTCGTGAGCTGGCGGGCCTGGCCCGTCGCGACGTCGAGGACGAAGACTTCATTCGGGCGGCTGGTCGTGTCGTTGAGAAACACGGCGGTGTTGCCGCGCACGTTGAGCTGCGAGGACGAGCCCTGCTTATAGACCGCCGTCATGCCCGTGCCGTCGGCGTTGAGCTTGAACACCGGGACGACGCCGCGCTCCTCGGCCGTGAGCCAGAGCGTTTTGCCGTCGGCGGAAAACTCCGGGTTGCCGAGCGCGTAGTCGAGCGATTCGTTGATCGGGGAATTTTTTCCGGTCGCAAGATCGTGGCGCCAGAGTTTCTCGAATTCGCCGTTGCCGTAGGGGATGTCTTGCCGGCTATAGACGATCGCCTGGCCGTCGGGCGTGAACTTCGGGTTGTCGTCGTCGGCCTTGTTTTCCGGCGTGAGGTTCTTGATCGGGGCCGAACCATCGACGGTGATGAGCATCAAATCGACATTAAGGAAGGACGAGTAGGGGCGCGGCGTGTTGTTCACGCCGAGCACGATCGTCTTGCCGTCGGGTGCGATGTCGTAGTTCACCGAGCCGCTGGTCTGGAACAGTTCCTTCTGCTCGGGGGTGAGGTCCTT
Source organism: Opitutus sp. (assembly GCA_013821985.1). Lineage (GTDB taxonomy): Bacteria > Verrucomicrobiota > Verrucomicrobiia > Opitutales > Opitutaceae > Didemnitutus. The sequence goes on along the minus strand of PNJQ01000010.1, from coordinate 49,707 downwards.
GAAGCTCTTCGCGGCAACATCGACGAGCAACAAGCGGTGCGCGAGGTTGTCGGTCAGCCACTGGTCGAAGTAGCGGTATTGGCGATCCTCGGTGACCTTCGCGGTCATCTTCGAATCTTTGCGGCGCTTGATCTCCTTCTTCATCGCCGCGAGATCGTCCGCGCCCATTTTGCCCGCGAGTTCGGGGATGACCGTGGTGGAGACGACGAGACTCTTGCCATCCGGCATCCACTTCGGGTTACCGACGGAGTAGGGCAGCTCGAGGACTTTCTCAGCTTCACCGCCACCGACGGGGATGACGTAGAGCGCGCCGACTTCGTCCTCGCCGCGTTTCGACGTGAACGCGATGCGGGAGCCGTCGGGGCTCCACGTCGGCGAGCCGTCGCTTGTGAGCGCGGTCGTCAGGCGGCGCACCTCACCGCTCGCGACGTCGGCGAGCCAGAGATTTTGCGTGCTTTTGTTTTTCTCGATCGACCATTCCTGAACGGTGAAGACGACGGTTTTGCCGTCGGGCGAAAGCTCGGGACTGCCGAGGCGCTTGATGGCCCAGAGGTCCTGCGGGGTGATGGGGCGCTTATCGGCCGCGAAAGCGGCCAAGGCGAGCGCCAGCGTAACGAAGAACGCAACAACGCGACGGGGTGTCATGACCGACGAGCACAACGGAAGCCCGCGTGGGAGTCAAAGCCCGGCTCGGCCGAAAGCGACGAAGTCAGCGCAAACTCCGGCGAGCCGCGCAGCGGGCACGACGCGCGGGAAGGGGACCGCGCGGGCGGCGCGCGATGCGGCCGGTGATTTTTGGAGGAGCCTGCTTGCAGGCGATACGAAGCGTGTGCCGCGGCTGCCCATTTTTTTCGCCTGCAAGCAGGCTCCTACAACACGGTGCGAGCCGCCCTCACCGATACTCGATCCACTCCGGCGACGAATAACGCTCAATCAACCCGCTGAGCTCGTCCTCGTGCAATTCCGGCCACGGCGTCTCCGTCGATTCCCCACCGAGTGAGCGCGCGAGCGCCGCGGCGAAGCGCACGCCGAATTCATCCCAATCGAGCGCAGCGACGCTGCCTTTCTCGATCGAACCCTGGAAGAGCAGGCCGTGCTTGTTCCGCTTCTGCGCCGCGCCCGCGATCTTCGCGCCGGTGGTCCGGTTCACGACGTCGAATAATTCCGCGCGTTGAAAACACACGCCCGGCCCGACCGGCGCACACTCCTCGCCCTCGGCCGGCGGCTCGCATGCTGCCTTCAATTCCGCCGGCTGACCGAACGCGACGAGCGTGTCGGTCAACGCCTCATGCACGGAGCGATATGACTGCGTCGCGCGCGCCTCCTCGAGCGCGTGACCGCGCGGGATGACGAGCGCGTAGGTCCAGTCGTTGCGATGATCGACGATGCCCCCGCCCGTCGGACGCCGGCACAGGTCCACGGGTAAGTCCGCGGCGAGTTTCTCGCGCACGAACGCGATCTTCTGCGAAAATCCAAACGTGAAGGCCGGCCCGCGCCACTCATAATGCCGAAACCGCGGCGCGCCCGCGTCCGGGTAACGCTGCAGCAGCAGAAAATCGATCGCCATGTTCTCAGCGGCCCCGGCGGTGCGGACGGGCAAGACGTGCAGATTCATCGTCCGACAGCGAAACCACGCCAGGCGTCGAACGGCAAGGCGTGAGGTGAAGAGGCCGGGCCAGGCGGAGGCGCGGCTCTCGCTTCGCCTCGCCTGCAAGTCGGCTCCTACAACTCCAGCTCCCGCGCCCACGCGGGGCGCACGAGCTGCGTGATCGCCTCCGCGAATTTTTCCCGCGGCAGGCCGAGTTCGCGGTCGAGCGGCGCGCAGTCGAGCGAGAGATCGCGCGGACGCTTGGCGGCAAACTCCGGCAACTCCGCGCGGCGTTGCGCGCGGATCCATTTTTCGTCCACGCCGAATTGGCGGCAGATCGCCTGTCCCATCTCATGGCGCGACACACTTTCTGCGCCCGCCCAGTGAAAGATCCCGTGCAAATCGCGGCGCGCCGCCAACGCCAGCAGCATCGCGGCGACGCTTGCTGCCGAGCAGACTTGGCGACGCTCATCGACGAAGAGGCCGGCGGTCTTTCCGGCGGCCCATAGCTCGAAGAATTTCTCGTGGACGCTGCGCCGGCCGGTGAGGCTGTTGCCGAAGAGCAGCGGCAACCGCACCACGGCGGCGTGTTTGTCGGCCGCGAGCACCCGCGCCTCCGCTTCCGCCTTTTGCCGGCCGTAGAGGTTCAGCGGCCGAACCGCGTCGCCCGGTCGATACGGCGCACTTTCGCCATCGAACACCTGCTCCGAGGACAAATGAATCAACCGCACGCGTGCCTGCGCCGCCACGACGGCGAGGGCGACGGGAAAGTCCACATTCACCTGCTGCGAGCGCGCGGGATCGGCCTCGCAGGCGGCCGGTTCGGAAATCGCCGCAGCGTTAATGATGCATGCGGGGTGGATGCCCTGGACGAGCGCTTGCGCCTGCGCGGGATCGCTCAGGTCGCGTGCGAGCAGGCCGGTGACGCCGAACACAATTTCGCTCCAGCGTCCCACGACGCCGAACACTTCATGGCCGGACGCGGACGCGAGTCGCGCGAACGCCGAGCCGACCAACCCCGACGCGCCTGTCAGCAGGATCTTCAACGCCCCGCATTATCCAACAACCCGCGCACGGCCCGCAAGAGCGTGCTCAACGCAAAGGGCTTCGGCAAATGACCGAGCGCGCGGGGCGACATCTCGCCCAAAGCCGCCGCCGGCGATTCGACTGAAACCGCGAGCACCTTGAGGCGCGCATTGCGGGCGAGGAGCACGTGGACGAGCTTCCCGGCGTCGGTGGCGCCACAGTCCATTAACACGAGTTGCGGCGGCGGCGCCTTGGCCGCAAAGGCGAGCGCGTTGCCGATGCTCGCGTGCTCGTGCACGCGGTAGCCATCGACTGCGAGGATGCCGCTGACCATCTTGCGCAGCACCTCGTCGGGTTCGACGAGCCAGAGCGTCTCCGTGCCGCGATTGCCGTGCAAGGTGGGGAGGGCCGTGCTGAACACCTGCTCGGGCTCGGCGGTCTCGGGCAGGAAGATTTCGAACGTCGTGCCCGTGCCACGTTTGCTGCGCAGGCTGAGTTCGCCGCCGGCGCCGCGGATGACACTCAACGCCATCGAAAGGCCAAGGCCGGTGCCGTGCGGCTTGGTCGTGAAGAACGGTTCGAACACGCGCGCGCGCGTCTCCTCGTCCATGCCTTCGCCGGTGTCCCGCACCTCAATGCCCACATAGCTGCCGCCGGCCAACCGGCCGCTGGCGGCATCAGCGTTGTGGTTGAACGTGCGCACGGTAAGCTTCCCCCCCTGCGGCATCGCGTCGCGGGCGTTAAAACAGAGATTGAGCAGCACCTGTTGAAACTGCGTCGGGTCAATGCGCGTGTTGCCGAGGTCCGACGCGAGGCGCAGCTCGACTTTCACGCCATCGCCCATGACGCGACGCAGGATGTCGCCGATCTCGCGGATCAGCGTGTTGGGGTTCACCGCGCGCGCCTCGGTTTCCTGGCGGCGGCTGAACTCGAGGATCTGGCGGGCGATGCCGGCGGCCTTGAGCCCGGCACGGTGGATTTCCTGCAGGTCCTTCTGCGCGGCGGGCAGCGCGGCCAGTTTGCCGGCGAGGATTTCGCAGTAGCCGTTGATGATCGAGAGCAGGTTGTTGAAGTCGTGCGCGACGCCACCCGCGAGCTGGCCGACGGTGTCGAGCTTCTGCGAGTGGATCATCGCCTCCTGAAAGCGCCGCACCTCCGAGATGTCGCGATAGACGCCGATGAGCAGATCGGGCGCGAGCGGGCGGAATTCCCAGCTGCAGAAAAACGGCGCGCCATCCCTGCGGTGCAGCCAGTTTTCACCCGCCTCGATCGGCCACGGCGACGCGGAGTTCGGCCGGCCGGCGAGCAAATCCGTTTTCGGCCCGTGCAGCACGCGCGTGTTCTGCCCGGTCAGCGCCGCGGCGTCGTAGCCGGTGAGGGCGGCAAAACGCTCGTTCGCAAACAGGATTTCCACGCCCCCGCCTTCACTCTTGCTCCGGGTGAGCACGGCCGCCTCGGGCAGCGCCGCCAGGAAATGTTGCGCCGCCTCGCGCGAAAGCACGGGGGCGGCGGATGCAGACGGGGCGGGGCGGGGGCGGGGCATCGGGCGAGCCGCACATGGGCACGGCAAACAGAGCGTGCGAGGTCCGGCCGGGGCGTGTCAAAGCCGCGTTCGCGGGGGCTCGGGGTTCGCCGTCCGCTTCCCGGGGGATGCGGCGCTCTCGCTGCGCCATTGCTCACCCGGGGCGAGGGCGCCCGGGCTTCGTTTGAATCGAGCTGCGCCGGTCGCGGCTGGTTTGCTCTTCCCCTGCGCACGCGCCAGGGAAATAACACCGGCATGCCCGAGCTGAGCGCACTTCATTATCTGCTGTTGTTCGCCGCCGGGCTCGTGGCCGGAACCGTCGATGCGATCGCGGGCGGGGGCGGATTGATTACCTTGCCCGCGCTGCTCAGCACCGGGATGCCGGTGCCGCTCGCACTCGGAACCAACAAACTCGGCTCCGTCTTCGGCACCGCGTCGGCGACCTGGAGCTTCGCGCGCCAGGGCGCCGTCGATCTGCGGGAATGCGTCGCGGGCATCGCGTGGACGGCAGCCGGGGCCGTCGCCGGTGCGTTCACCGTGCGCCGGCTCGACCCGGAATTCCTCGCGCGCGCGATCCCGTGGCTGCTCGCCGCGCTGATCGTCTATCTGATGTTCCGCCCGCAACTCGGCGACACCGACCGGCACCACCGGATGGAACGCGGCGGCTTCTACGCGCTCTTCGGACTCGCGTTCGGTTTCTACGACGGGTTTTTCGGCCCGGGCGTCGGCTCGTTCTGGACCATCGCGTTCGTCATGGTGCTCGGACACAATTTCGTCAAAGCCGCCGCGCACACCAAAGTGATGAACCTCGCCAGCAACGCCGCCTCGCTCGCGTTCTTCGCCGCCGCCGGCGCGGTGCTGCCGCTGCCCGGGCTCGCGATCGGCGCGGGACAACTGCTCGGCGCCCGCCTCGGAGCGCACCTCGCGATGACGCGCGGCGCACGCTTCGTGCGGCCCATCTTTCTCGTCATGGCGACGCTCACCGTCGCCAAGCTCGTCTATCAATACTACTTCCGCGCATGACTCCCGCCGCCTACCTCGACCGCCACTCCGCCGAACTCGTTGCGCTCGTGCAAAAGCTCGTGCGGCTACGGACGGTCAATCCGCCGGGCGAAAACTACGGCGCCTGCACCACTTTGCTCGCCGACGAACTGCGTGCCCTTGGCCTGCAGGTCCGGCGCGTGGAGATCCCGCGCGCGCGGCAGAAAAAGACGCAGCCGGAGCTGCTCGATTACCCGCGCTCCAACGTCATCGCGTTTTGGGACGCCGGCGCGAAAAAAACCGTGCACTTCAACGCGCACTACGACGTCGTGCCGGTCTCCGGCACCTGGAAACACGGCGATGCGTTTAGCGGCGCGGTGGACGGCCCCTGGGTTTATGGCCGCGGCACGGCCGACATGAAGGGCGCAATCGCCAGCATCCTATTCGCACTGCAAGCGCTGCGCGCCACCGACACCCGCCCGCTTTGCAACGTGGAGGTCTCATTCACGGCCGATGAGGAAACCGACAGCCTCCTCGGCACCGGCTGGGCCGTCGAACATGGCAAGCTCCGCGCTGACTACGCGGTCGTCGGCGAAGGTGGCGAGGCCGACACGGTTTGCTGCGGCCACAACGGTGTCGTGTGGCTCAACGTCGTCGTCCATGGCAAGGCGGCGCACGGCTCCACGCCGGAGCGCGGCATCAACGCGCTGGAAAAAATGGCGGCGCTCGTCCTCGCGCTCGAGGACTACAAGCGCCGGCTCGCGCGTCGGAAGTTCCGCTCGCCGGACGGCCGCGTGATGCGTCCAACGATCAATGTCGGCGGAGTTTTCGCCCCCGGCGAAGGCGGCAAGATCAACACCGTGCCGGCCCGCGCGAGCTTCAGCATCGACCGCCGCGTGCTGGCGATCGAAAACCCCAGGGACGCCGAGCGGGAGCTGCGCGCCTTCCTCACGACCGCAGCGAAGAAAATCCCGCAGTGCCGAATCACGATCGAAAAAGTCTCGGAAAATTTCTCCTGCTACACGGCGCCGACGTCGCCGTTCTTCCAAGCGATGCAGGCCAGCGTCGCGCAGGTGCGCCGCCGGCCGTCGAAGGCCGGCGTCTCAACCGGATTCAACGACATGCATTTCTTCGCGCACCACCTCAGGATTCCCACGCTCGGCTACGGTCCCAGCGGCGTAAACTTTCACGCCGTGGACGAGCGCGCGCGCGTGAAGGACTTGGTGAACTCCGCGAAGATCTACACGGGCCTGCTCACGACGTTCGCGGGGTAGGGCTTCATCGCGCCCGCTCCGCTTGTGATCCGCGTCCCTCCGAACGTCGGCGAGCGGACCAGTCGCGACCACTCGCTACCGCCTGCAGCCATTACGATCAGTTCGCCGCGGCCATTTCCGCGAGCCGCTCCGGCTCGGGGTGCTCGCCGTCGGCGCCGAGGGAATCGAAATCTCCGCGCAGATGTTTCAACGCGAACCGCTCGCGGTTGATTTCGTCCTTCGTGCGCACGCCCGAGCGCCGCAGCGCCGGCAGCGGTGGACACCACCCCTGCGTGCTGTGCATGAAAAGAAAGCCGAGCACGCCCGCGGAAAGCAGCAGCCAGCGGCGATCGACCGCCGCGCCGAGGACGACGCCCGTGAGCGCGAGAGTCGAGGCGTTGGCTTCGAGCACGCGCTCGACGTCCCACTCGCGATCGAGTTCCTCGAGACGGGCGTTGATCACCTCGGCCGGCTGGCCGGTGTAGAGACGGATGTTGCGCGCGATGCACTCGTCGATGCGCGCGTTGATTTCGGGCGCGGTGTGGCGGCGGACGCGTTCGGATTCGAGCGGAGATTCAGCTTCCATGTGCGCAAATTACCTCGCGAAGCTGCGGCGCGCCATCGGGTGCACCGCCTGAATTGTCGTGGGCGTTTCCGCCGACCCACGCTGTAGCGCCGATGGAGAGCGGCGCCCTTACGCGGGCAAGTTCGCGAGGATCCGCCGCACCACTGCCGGGATGATTTTGCGGTTGTTCGCGTGGTCGCGCGATTCCGTGAAGACCACCACGATCACGCGTCCGCCGCTTGGCAGTTCAATCAAGGCCGCGTCATGCCGCGTCCAGCTCGTCCAGCCGGCCTTCGACCAGAGCTTCATGCCGGGCGAGAGCGCGGCCGCCGTGAATGCCGTGTCCTGGCTGTCCGCGTCCTCCTTCGGCGTGAACGGGTCGCGTTTTAACAGCGCGAGCATCCGCGCCGAGCGCTCGGGTGACACACAACGTCCTTGCACGATCTCGAGCAGCAGACGCGCGGTGTCGTTGGTCGAAAGAAAATTCCGCGCCGGGAGATTCACCACCGCATCCTGCTTCTCGCGTCCGTAAGGGCCCTCGGCCCACGTCTTGCGCACCGCGAGCACGTCGCGGTAGCCCTGCGTCTCAAACCACCGCGTAACGGCCATGCGGCGTTCGTGCCACGCGGCGAGTTCCGCCGGCGGCAGTTCCGGACCGGCCGTCGTGCCGGTGACGTAATCGACCACGGTCGCCGTGGCGTCATTCGCGGAATCGACGATCATGTCGCACAATGCGCGTTGCAGCTCCGGCGTGTCGGCAAGTTGGCCGGTCTCCATCAAGTGCTGCGCGTAGGCGAGGTAGAACAACTTGATCACGCTGGCGGGATAATGCCGCGCGTCGCCCCGGGAGTGTGCGCGCACGGGTTCGGTGCCGCGCAAATCGATCACCGTCACCGCCAGCTGATCGGCCTGCAGCTCGGGCGCGGTAAATTCGGCGCGCGTCTCCGCAACGGCGCGGTCAACGATGGCTTGGAGCGATTCGGCGGTGTGGGCCATGGCGAAAGGCGCGGCGAGCAGCAGCGCGAAGGAGAAGATGGATTTCATTCAGGAACGAAGGCCCTGGCGGATCATTGCCACCGCGATCGCGGCCAGCAGCATGGCGATGATCTTTGAGATCGCGCGCATGCCGGTCGCGCCCACCTTGCGCCCGAGCGCCTCGCTATAATGCAACGCGAGCACCACGAGCACGAGATTCACCACCAGCGCCGCGAGCGTCACCACGAGTCCGATGGACTCGTTCTGCGCCAGCACCAGGAGCGTCGTGATCGACGCCGGACCGGCGATGAGCGGCATGCCGAGCGGCACAACGCCAAAATCCTCCGGCAGTTTCTCGCTCTCCGCCGCCGAGGAAATGAGATCCTTCGCCGCGAGGATGAAAAGGATCAGCCCGCCTGCGATCTGGAAGTCGCCGACCGAAATGCCCAGCGCGGAAAAAATCGACTTGCCCAGAAAAAGAAAACCAAGCGCCACAAGTCCGCCCGTCCACACCGCCTGATCGGCGATTTTTTGCCGGCGCTCGCGCGCGACGTTCTGGCCCAGTCCGAGGAAAATCGCGGCCAGCCCGATCGGGTCAATCGCCACGAACAGCGGAATGAACGCTTGGAGAAATTTGGAACCCCACTCGAGCATCGCGCCACGCTGACAACACCGTCTGAAAACGCAACGCGTTGCGGGAGCCTCGCCGACCGACCGCGAGCTAAAGCCAATCCGTGCGCAGCACCCCGGGGGCCCCGGGCGTAAACTCTGCCGCAACACCCCAAAAAGGAGGACGCCATGTCCATCAAGATCCGTCTCGACGAAGCCGAGATGCACCCGGTCAACCGCCTCGCCCGCGCGCTGCATGTGCAGCCCGAGGACATCGCCTATGCCGCCCTCAACCGCCTCATGCTCGAGGCGCGCGATCCCGCGGTGCAGGCCGAAATCATCAACCTCGCCCGCTCCAAGGAGAACAACCTCCCGCTGTGGGCCGACACCGCCGGCTCCGTTCACGCCTACGAAGGCATGCGCGACTGCGAGCCCGAGAAGAGCAAGTATTCCGTCTAGGGTCGCTTCGACGTTTTGCCGCCCGGGGGGCACCGCCCCCCGGCTCCAGGTTGCGTTGCGCCGCGCGCTTCACGGAGGCGCGCGACGTGCGCGTTTGGTCGGGTGCTCACTGCGCGAGCGCGCGCAACGCATCCGTCAACCGCGGCGCGCGAAAGCGAAAATCCTCCGCCTGCAGGCGCGTCGGCACGACGAACTGTCCCTGTAACACCAGGCTCGCGTCCGTGCGCATGACGAGCGGCGCGACCAGCTTGATCACCCACGCCGGCGCGGGCGGCGCCCACGGCCGGCGCAACGAGAGCCGCAACTCGCGCATAAATTCCGCATTTGAAACCGGCGCCGGCGCGCACGCGTTGTAGATGCCGCGCGTTGCCTCGTCTTCCACGGCGCGCAGAAAAATCGCTTCCAAGTCATCGAGCAGAATCCAGCTGATGCCCTGGCGTCCGTCGCCCGCGGCCCCGCCGAGAAACAACCGCGTCACGCGCGCCAGCGTCGGATACGCGCCGCCCTTCGCGCCGAGCACCACGCCGACGCGCAGGACCACGCCGCGCACATTCGGCGGACACTCCGCGCGGAACGCCGCCTCCCATTGGGCACACACCTCCGCTTTGAAGCCCGGGCCGAACGGCGCGCTCTCGTCGCGTCGCTCGGGCCCGGTGCCATAAACTCCGACGGCACTCGTCTGCACCCAGGCCTGCGGCGGCTGCGCGCACGCCCGCACGGCAGCACCGAGCGCGCGCACGGAGTTCACCCGCGACTCGACGATCAGTCGGCGGTTTTCCGCATTGTGCACGGTGTTGATTGTCGCACCCGCCAGATTGATCAGCGCCCGCGCCCCTTCCAACTCGCCCGCCCAAGCACCCGCGGTGCGGCCGTCCCACTGGACTTCGCGAATGCCGTCGCCGCGGCGGCGCGGCGCCGAGCGCGTGAGCACGACGACTTCGCCGCCGCGTTCGCGAAACCGCCGCGCCAGCGCTCCGCCGAGGAAACCGGAGCCGCCGGCGAGGACAATCTTGTGGGCCATGCGCCGACGTTAGGCGCGGACGCGGGCTTGGCAAACTGCGCGTCGCCGCCCACAAGTGTCCGCCCATGCCGGATGTCCGGGCCAACTTCTACGAATTCACCCGCGCCGAACTCGGCGCGCTCGCTTCGCGCTGGGGATTTCCGCCGGTGCACGCATCGCGGCTGTGGGCGCTGGTCTATATCGCGGGCATCGAAGACTGGGCGGCCATGACGGAGCTGCCGGCGCGCTTTCGCGCCAAGGCGGAAAGCGAGCTGACGTTCGGTCGCCATGCGACGGCCGCCGAAACGCACAGCAGCGACGGTTTCACGCGCAAATACCTGCTTTCGCTCGCCGACGACCGCCGCATCGAAACCGTGTTGATGCGCTACACCGGGCGCGTCACGGCGTGCATCAGCAGCCAGGTGGGGTGCGCGATGGGCTGCGTGTTTTGCGCAACCGGACAAATGGGCTTCGTGCGCCACCTCACCGCGGGAGAAATCGTGGCGCAGGCGATGCATGTCGATGCCGTGTTGCGCGAGACGGCGGCCCCGAGCCACCGCGGCGAGGACGCCGCGGCTCCAGGCTCGTCCGCGGCTGCGCCGGCGTTGGCGGATGCGACGAGCGCGTCGCCGCACGATCGGCACGAGCGATTGCGCAACATTGTGCTGATGGGCATGGGCGAGCCGCTGCACAACTACGACGCGGTGATGAAGGCGATCGACATCCTGCGCGATCCCAACGGCCTCGCGCTCGGCGCGAAGAAAATCACGCTCAGCACCGTCGGGGTCGTGCCCGGCATCCTGCGGCTCGCCGACGAGCAACGTCCGTTTCACCTCGCGGTCTCGTTGCACGGTGCCACGCAGGAGGAACGCGCTGCGCTCGTGCCGGTGGCGAAGAAGTGGCCGCTCGACGAATTGATGGACGCGTGCCGCACCTACATCGCCAAGCAGCAGCGGCGGATTTTCTACGAGTGGACGCTGATCGAGGGCAAAAACGATACGCCCGAAACCGCCCACGCCGTTGGACGCCTGCTCCAAGGCCAGCTCGCGCAGGTGAATCTCATCCCGCTCAATCCAACGGCCGGTTACGACGGCGCGCCGACCAGTCGCGACGCCGCGAAGCGTTTTCAACAAATTCTCAGCGAGTATGGTCTTCCTAGCACGGTGCGCCAGCGCCGCGGCATCGACATCGCCGCCGGCTGCGGGCAGCTCGCAGTGGCGAAGAAATAGCACCGGGCGCGGGACACGATTCGAGCGATAAGAACTCCCAAGCAGCAATTCGCGAGCGGCCGCGCTTCGGCAGCCAGAAGAACCTGGCCGCCCGCCTTTTGCATTCAATTCCGCCGAAGCCGAAATCGTGGGTGGTCGGGCAGGTCCCTCTTCATGGGCCTTTCACTTGCCTCTAATGGCAAGACGGAGTTCCGGGAGTGACGTGCGATAAACTGAGAGTCGACCCTGCGCATCGAGCGGAATTTCGTCCTGCCCAAGGTGTGTCCAATCCTGAATTTTTGGGTCATCGCGCGTGACGAAAATTATGATTTCCTTCGCGCGGTCGCCTTGAAGTGTGGCAAGTCCGGTTGAAAACGGATCACCTACCTTTGGCCATTTTCCCTGGTCTGGCGGGCGCTTCAGAATTTCGACTACGAAGTAACCCTCTGCGCCGAACTCCGCACGGTAGACCGCACGACTTTCTCGAATCAATACATCGAGTTTGGGCAGTGACTGGCGGCCACACCCTGCAGCCCAAAACGCCACGAACAAGTAGACCGAGACGGAGACGATCTTTTGCGTGAACCTCCGGACGGTTTGCATTCTCAGAGCACGATTTCGCCCACCCCGGCAGATTTCGCCGCGTCCGAGGCCAGCCAGGTGCGCGCGTGGGTCAGCGCTGCGTCGTCAACGTTGGCGCCGCGAGTCCGCAGGCGCGGGATGGCGGTGACGAGCGCGAGTTGCGCGCGCGCGTCGGCGGGGTTCGTCTGCGCGGCTTTGAGGAAGATTTCCGCGCTGTTCACGGCGTGGTCGGCGGGGATGACCTCCTTTTCGGAGAGGAAAAGTCCCAAGGAACCGCCGAGCGCAAGAATGTAGGGGAGGGGCGTGGCCGGCGCGGTATAGGCGAGGCCGTCGCCTTCGGCGCGCGGCTTCCATTCCATGTAGGTGCGAAGCTGCTGATGGAACTGGCCGAGCGCCTCGTCGGCGTTGGCGGGCGTCCAGCGCGCGGTGAAGGTTTTCAGCTCGCGGAACTTTTTCACCTCCCAGATGCGCGCGACGAGTTCGTAGTCGGCGTTGCGGTTGCGCAGCGCGGTGGTGACGACGTAGTCGAGGCCGCCTTCGACCGATTCGTTGAGTTGGCGGATGTTGTCCGCCGTCCACTCGACGGGGAAGAGCGCAAAATGCTTTGGCGCGAACGTGCCGATGCCCGCGATGGCTTCGTAGCCGGCGCTGGCGGAAAAGGTGTCGGCCAGCCACAGCGCGAGTCCGCGCGTGAAGCGTCCGACGACGTCCTCCGGTTTGGTCGCGCGCTCCATCAGGTTTTGTTCGCCGAGTAACGCGCATTGCGCGAATGCCAGGCGGCGCTGCCGTCCTTCAGCGCGCGGGAGCAAGCGGTCGGCGTGCGATTCGAGGCCGTAGAACCAGACCGGCTTGCTGATGCTGACGAGGCTGATCCGGCCCTCTTCGGGCGCGACGTCCGGTGCGGCGGCGTCGGCCACGCTCATCTCGGCGATGGCCCGCGAAAAACCGATGAGTCGTTCCTCGAGTTCGGCTCGATTGAGGGAGAAGAGGAGGTCGAGCAGGTGTTGCGCGGCTTCGGGCTGGCGGACGGCGAGGTAGGCTTGGAGGAGGTTGAGACCAGGGCCGGGGCCGTGGCGCTCAGCGTCGTAGCGCGGCGCGATGAGTTCGACCAGTTCGCGCACGTAGCCATTGGTCCCAAGGTCGGCGGACGCGGTGAGGAGGATGTCGGCGCGGTCGCCGGCCGCAGCGAGGACGCCTTCGTAGATTGCCATGGCTGCGGGGAGATCCTTCGCGACGAGTTTGGCGCGGGCGGCGGCGAGTTGGGGCAGCACGCCCCCGGCGGCGGCGGGTTTTTCCGGTGAGGGTTCCGACACCGGAACCGGGGCGGGCTCGGACGCGCGCGGGGTCGCCGCGGGTTTCTTGGCGCTGAAGCGATCGAAAAATCCCATGCGCCAGCCATGCCGGTGCGTGCGACGCCCGCCAATAAAAATCCCGGCCCACCCGGGGCCGGGATCGGAAAGGCAATGCCAGAGCGGAAGACGCGCGACTCAGGCCGCGCTGGCTGGCGTGGCGGCCCGGCGCCGACGCCACATCACGAAACCGAGCGCGCCGAGACCGAAGAGCGCGGCATAGGTCGAGGGTTCGGGGATCACGCTGAAGTTGTCGTAGGAAAGCATGCCCGCCCCCACGGCGCCGGCGCCGCCATCCGTCACGGCGTAGAGCCGCAATCCCATGCCGCCGTTGAGCGGCGCTTCCGGCCCGGCGTGCGCCCCGTCGAGGTCGAGCGTCGAGATGGTGATGAATGTCGCCCCTGCATCGATGCTGTAGGAAAACTGGAGGTTTTTGGACAAACTGTCGAAATTCATCCGGAGAACGGCGCTGGTCACGCCAGCCATGTCCGTGTTTCGAAACGCGTTGCCCTGGGCGAACGTGGACGTCGTCGGGTTCCACATGCCCCACTCGTTCCAGATGCCCATGCCCGCGGTGTTGAGGTTGAGCGCGATGCTGTAGAAACCGTTGTTCGCGTTGCCCGAAGAGAGCGTGTAGATCTCAAAACCCACGGCGGCGACGCCGGCGGTCAGCGACATCAAATTCGTGGTCTGCACCTGCGCGCTCCAACTCGAGTTGTAGGGCGTGCCGCCGGAAAGCCCGACGGACCCGTCGGCCGTGATGCTCGAACTCGGCGAACTCCAGCCGAGCTGACCGCGGTTGAAGCCGGTCGTTGAAGTCGTGGTCCATTGCATGCGACCGTTGGTTTCGGTCCACGCGCCGCCAGTCCCAGTCTGGTTCGGCGAGCTGAAGCGCCACTGGCCCGCCAACTGCGGACCGGGCACGTTGTTGGGAAAAGTCTGCAGCGTGAGCGTGTTATCGTTGAAGTTGTCGGAGCCGATAAACACTTGTGCGGACGTGCTCGGAACGAGCAGCGCAAAAGTAAAAACGGCGGCTAACGCCGCCGGGAGTGGGAGGTATTTCATGGTTCGTGAGCGAGGAGTTGTGACCAGAAGCCCGTAGTGACTTCTCCCTCACAAAGAACAGGACCGATGGCCAAAAGCTAGCTGTAAGTATTTCATCTGTAATATTTTTTTGCATTGTAACGCCAGGGCTCAATGGCCCCATACTCAATGAGCTTACTCCTGACCCAAGCCGGCCGTTGTCCTGCTCTGGCGGTGGGGCGAGGAAGCTCGGTCGGGAGTTCGCGCCCCCTCGCACACTCCGACGAGACTGACCGGCTACGTCAGCAGGTCCCGGTGGCTACAGGACCCGCGCGAGGCCCCAAACGGCAGTTTTCACTCTGGGTTTGGTTGCAGGCCCGGAGCAGGCAAAATCCAGCCGAGCCCGGAAAAGACCATTGTGGCGCTCATCGGGGAATCGACCAAGGAGCAGGGGAACAATATCCGGGATTATTTCCCGGGAAACTTCAGGGCCGTAAGCCCTGTCTGAGACGTTGAAGCTGGGAATGAAGGGCGGGCTCATTTCCGCTACGCCGACCGTGATCGTCGGGAGGCGATGGCGGTTTCCACGAACGATGTCTTCTCCACGTGTCGCCTTGATCGAAGGCCACGAGATGGTGCGGCAACTATTTGTCCGCCTCCTCTCGGAAGAGCTGGGCTACAACCTGGTCGGCCAAGCCGGAACGGCGGCCGACGCGGGTAAACTGTTGCCGAAACACCGGCCCGACCTGGTCATCATCGACTGGACGCTACCTGACGCGCCGGGGACCGACATCATCCGCGCCCTTGCGCCGGAGTTGCAAACCACCCGTTGGCTCCTGCTGGCCTCGAAGGAACACGGCCCGCTTGTCCGCGAAGCCGCGCTCCTCGGCGTGCAGGGTGTCATCTCGAAGCGTTCCAGCCTCGGCGTGTTCATCGAGGGCATCAAACGCGTGCTCGGCGGCGAAGTGTTCTACTGCCCCTTCAGCTCGCGCCTGCTCACGCAACAGGTCGTCTCCGATGCCGCCGGCCGGCCGCGTCTCACCACGCGCGAACGCGATGTGCTCCGCGGCTTCGCCCGCGGTGAGAACACCAAGCTGCTCGCCGCCCGCCTCGGCATGAACGTGAAGACCGTGCAGAATCACCTCACGACGCTGAAGGACAAACTCAGCATTCGCGAACCGGCCGAACTCGTCCGCTACGCGATGAAGCACGGTTACGTGGACACGATCTGAGGCGCGCGGGCGAGGCTTACTTGGGCGGCGGCAATTCCTCCAAACCCACGCCGGCGCGCACGGCGAGCGTCGCCAGCACCTTCGGCACATACATTCGGGTTTCCGCCGGCAGTGCCGCCGCGATTTCCGAAAACGTTTTCGCCTGTCGTTGATTTAGCGTGCGCCGCACGCGGCCCGGGCCGGCGTTGTAGGCGGCGAGCACGAGCGGCCAGTCGCCGAAGCGCGCGTGCAGTTGCTTCAGGTAACGCGCGGCGGCGCGCGCATTTTTTTCCGCATCGCCGCGTTCGTCGGGCAGCATCGTGCTGAGCCCGAGTTCACGCGCGGTGGCGGGCATGAGTTGGAAAAGTCCCTTCGCTCCCACCGGGCTGAGCGCCGCGGGATTAAACGTCGATTCCGCTTCGGCGAGCCAGGCGAGGTCCGCCGGCACGCCCTCGGCCGCAAACACCGCGCGCACCCGCGGCAGCAACTCCGCCGCGCGCGCCGGCACCGGCCGCGTCTTCATGCGCGCGAGCCACAGCTCGTAATGCGGGATGTGGCCGCGCACGGATCGCGGCACGGGGCGCGGCGCCGGCACCTGGCGCGCCTGCTCGGCCACTTCCGCGTAGTCGAGCCGCTCCGCCAGCCAGTCGGCATACACGTCGTAACCCGGAAACGCGCGCAACGCCGTCAGCGCCGCCCGCGCCTCGGGCGCATACGAGGCGAGGGCGTCGAGATCGTTGCTCTCGAGCGCGCGCTGGAAGCGCCGGGCAAACTCGTTCCACTGCTCGCGCCGCGGAAATTCGAAATGTTCCTTCACCTCGGGCGGCGCGAATTCGTCGAACAGTTCCTTGCCCTGTTCCATGAGGGCGTCGAGATCGAGCGCGGGTTCGGCCGGGGGCGGAGCGGGATTCGCCGGCGGCGATTTCGGCTGGGCGATCAACGCCGGGCCAAGCAGCGCAAGCATCAGGGTGGAGCAGAGAAACAAGCGCATGCGACTCCGACCGCACCAATCCCGCGGGGTTGCGCAAGGCGAATCACGTTTCCCGCGTTGACCGGGCTCCGCCCGTGGGTAGGTAGAGCCCTCCACCGGATGAACCGCGTCTTCAGCAAAACCTACGGCTGTCCGCCTTCGCCAAAGCTTCGGCAAGGCTGGCGGCGCCGCGCCGGCACATCGGCATGAATCGAGTCTTTATCAAGACCTACGGGTGCCAGATGAACGAGCGCGACAGTGAGGCGGTCGCGGCGATGTTGCGCGCGCGGGGTTACCGGATCGTGAACGACGAGAACACTTGCGACGTCATGCTGCTCAACACGTGCAGCGTGCGCGACATGGCCGAGCAGAAAGCCATCGGCAAGGCCGGCCACGTGGCGCAGAAGAAGAAGCGCAACCCGCGTTTCATCTTGGGCATCCTCGGCTGCATGGCGCAAAACCGCGGGGCGCAGCTCCTCGACGCGCTGCCGGATGTCGATCTCATCGTCGGGACGCAGAAATTTCACCAGGTCCCCGACTACCTCGACAACCTCCGCGCCGCCCAAGAAGCCGGCACGGTGTTGCCCACGCGCATCGTCGATATCGCCGAAGAAGCCGGTTCGCAGAACACGATTCGCGAACACGTGCTCGAAGAGCGGCAGGTCACGGCGTTCGTCTCGATCCAGCAGGGCTGCAACATGGATTGCGCATTCTGCATCGTCCCGAAGACGCGCGGCGACGAACGCTCGCGGCCGATGGATCAAATCGTGCGCGAATGCGAGGAGCTCGCCGACCGCGGCGTGCGCGAAATCACGTTGCTCGGCCAGATCGTGACGAGTTACGGCCGGCGCGACTACACGCACACCGGCGGCGTGACGCCGTTCGTGCAACTGCTCGAGCGCGTGAACGCCATTCCGGGGATCAAGCGCATCCGCTTCACTTCGCCGCACCCGCGCGGTTTCAAGGACGACCTCATCGCCGCCTACGGCCGGCTCGAGAAACTCTGCGAATACGTGCACCTGCCACTGCAGTCCGGCAGCGATCGCATTCTGCGCGCGATGAACCGGCCCTACACACGCGAGCGTTACCGGCAAATCGTGGACGACCTGCGGCGCGTGCGGCCCGACATGTATTTTTCCACCGACATCATCGTCGGCTTCCCTGGCGAGACGACGGAGGATTTTGAGCAGACGCGCGAGCTGTTCGACGCGTGCAACTACGACATGGCTTACGTCTTCAAATACTCGATCCGCACCGGCACGCCCGCCGCCGAGCTGGCCGATCAGGTGCCCGACGACCTGAAGGAGGAACGCAACCAAGTCCTGTTGCGCCTGCTCGAGCAAAATTCCGACCGCCGCAATGCCACACTCGTTGGCACCACGCAGGAGGTGCTCGTCGAAGGTCCGGACAAGAAGGGCGTGGGTTACATGGGCCGCACGCGCGGCAACCGCATCGTGCACTTCGCGGCCAACGAACGGCTGATCGGCGAGCTCGTCCCGGTGACGATCAAACGCGTGTCCACGGCGGTGCTCTACGGCGAGCTGGAATTGGCGGGAGTGGAGAGGTGAGCACCGCGCAATCCACCGAAGACCCGCAAGAACCCCCGCGCATCTCGATCACCCCATCGCGCTGAAAATGAATCTTCCCCTTTTCGTGTCTTTCGTGTGTTTCGTGGTTTCCCTCTGATGTCTCTTTTCCTCGCCACCCTCCTGCCGGGCCTGTTTCTCGTGCTACTGGGCGTGCTGCTCGCGGTCGGCGGCACGCGCGTCAGCTCGACGGCGAAGGCGCTGCCGCGCTCCCAGCGCGGTGCGTGGCTCTTTTTTGGCGCCGGCGCGCTGTGGTTTCTCTGGCGGCTTTCGCGGCTCGGCGAGGCGGACCTGATCTTTTTTCAAAATCCGCTGCCGGTGATGATCGGCTTCGGCGTGCTCGCCGTGCTGGCATTCATCTACGCGCCCGACTTCCTCGCCGTGCGCGGGCTGAGCGTCCTCATGCTGCTGGCCGCGGAGCCGCTGCTCTACGCCGCTTACATGGAGTGGCAGCACCCGCAGCGGTTGCTGATGGTGTCGGCGGTTTACGTCGGCGTCGCGCTCGCACTCTACCTCGCCGCCGCGCCCTATCGGCTGCGCGATTTCTTCGAGTGGTTATTCAAACAACCGGCCCGCGCGCGCCTGCTCGGCGCGCTGCTGCTCGGCTACGGGCTCGCCACGACCGCCTCGGCGTTTACCTACTGAGCCATGGCCGACTCGCCGACCGTGCTGCTCATTCTCGCCGGACCCGCGGGCGTGGGCAAAAGCACGCTCTGCGACCGCCTCGTGCGCGAAGTGCCCGGCTTCGAACGTGTCATCACCGCCACCACGCGGCCGCCGCGGCCGAATGAAGTCGATGGCCGCGATTATCACTTTCTCTCGGAAGCGGAGTTCGACGCCAAGCTCGCCGCGGGGGATTTCCTCGAGTGGGCGTGGGTGCACCGCAAATACCGCTACGGCACGCCGAAATCCACCGTGCTCGAGCGCCTGAAGCACACCTGCCTCGTCATGAACATCGACGTGCAGGGTGTGCGCAACATCCGCGCCGCCGCTGAGCACATGCCGGACCTGAAGCGGCGGCTCGTCACGATGTTCGTGTCGCCCGATTCGATGGACGTCCTGCGCGAGCGACTGCTCGGCCGCGGACCCGTGAGCGACGACGAATTGACCCGCCGCCTCCAGAGCGCCGAGTTTGAAATGGCCGACCGCGCGTCCTATGACTTCGTCATCCACAGCAAGACGAAGGAACAGGACTTCCGCGCGCTGCTCGACTTCTGGGATCAGGCCAAAGCCAAGCTCGGCCACGGCTGCTGAGATGGCGCGCTTTTCGGTCAGCGATCACTGCGACGGCGAACGGTTTTTCAATCCGGCGCCGCAACCGCAGGCTCTTTCCTTTACGGCGCTGCCGCGGTGGTGGTGGCAACAGGCCTTCCGCGGCGATTTTCACCGTTGGCCGAGAAGCGTGCCGCCGCCGCGGCGGGTGCAGTTGCCGCCGCGCGTCGCGCCGGGGGAGGTCGCGGCGACGTTCATCGGGCACGCGACGTTCCTACTGCAATTCGACGGACTCACGATCCTCACCGATCCGATCTTCGCGGACTACGCCGGACCGTTCGGCCGCCTCGGACCGAAACGCGCGCGCCCACCCGCGCTGCGCCTCGAGGAAATGCCCGCGATCGACGTCGTCCTCGTCACGCACAACCACTACGACCACCTCGATCTCGCGACGCTGCGCTGGCTCGCGCGCGAGCGTCGGCCGAAGATCGTCACGTCGCTCGGCAACCGTGCGTGGCTCGAGGCGCGTGGCGTGACAAACGTCGCGGAGTTCGACTGGTGGCAAAGCGCGGACGTCACGCCCGCACTCCGCGTCACCGCGACGCCCGCGCAACACTTCGCCGCGCGCGCGCCGTGGGATCGCTGCCGGACATTGTGGAATGGCTTCATGCTGCACACGGCTCATGGCGACGTGTTTTTCTGCGGCGACTCCGGTTGGGCGCCGCACTTCGCTCACATCCGGGAAAAACTCAGCGCGCCCGCCCTCGCGCTGTTGCCGATCGGCGCCTACGAGCCGCGCTGGTTCATGATCCCGGTGCACATGAACCCCGACGAAGCCGTCCGTGCGCATCTCGCCCTCGGTGCGACGCGCAGCCTCGGGATGCATTTCGGCACGTTTCAGCTCACAAACGAAAACATCGACACCCCGTTGCACGACCTCGCCGCCGCGCGCGCGACGCATGGCGTGAGTGAAGCGGACTTCCGCACGCTCGACTTCGGCGAGACGCAGACCGTGGCGATGCGCTGAAGAAGACACCGCGAAGCTCCGGCAATCCACGACTCGACAGCGAGCGGTCGACCGCCATCCTTCACTTTGCCACGGCACCGGGCCACGCCAGTGGCTAGTCTTATGAAACGCTTGGTCTTGCCCGTTCTCCTCGTCTTGTCGGCGGCAGGTAATCTCTGGCTGCTGCGCTCCTCGCCCGAGTTGCAGTCGGCGCCTTCGCTCGCCTCCACGGTCCCGACGACCGCAGCTGCTACGGGTGCTCCATCGACGGGCGCCGTCGCTAATGATCCAGTTTCGACCGCCGCGGGTGGCACGAAGAAGGAAAGCGCTTCGCCGAAAGGCGTTCTTTGGCGCCCGCCTCAAACTGACGCCGACTTTCGCACCCTCGCGCTTGATCTGCGCGCGGCCGGAGTGCCGCCCCGGCTCATCTACGCGGCGCTGCGCGATCTTTATCGGCAGCAGAAACTCGCGAACAGCCCGCTGGCCACCGCTCCATATTGGAAGCGGCGCGCGGTCGAAGCGTTAAAGGAGATGCGGGAAATCTACCGGCAAA
Source organism: Opitutus sp. (assembly GCA_013821985.1). GTDB lineage: Bacteria > Verrucomicrobiota > Verrucomicrobiia > Opitutales > Opitutaceae > Didemnitutus. The sequence goes on along the minus strand of PNJQ01000010.1, from coordinate 29,029 downwards.
CGGAGAGGCAGGTGGAGGAACTGATCGGCGCGGTCGCGAGTCCGGCGGAGCGGCTCGGCAGCGTGGCGCGCGCGCGGCGCTACGGCGATTTGCCTGATGCGAAGATCGACCAAATTGCGCGCGTGGAGCGCGACTATCAGGAAATGCAGGTCGACGTGTTCAGCGCCATCGCGCCCGGAGCTTACAGCAGCGAGGAGATGACCGAACACCGGAAAAAAACCGATCTGCTTAAAGCCGAGATGCGCGCCGATCTCGCGAAGTTTCTCACTCCGGCTGAACTGAACAGCTTCGAGCTGCGCAATTCCGACATCGCCCGTCAGCTCGCCGCCACGGTGCGCGAGGTGCCGCTTTCGGCGGATGCGTTCAGCGCACTCTACGCGGCTCGCCAAGCATTCGAGACGGCGACTGCTTCCTCTCCGACGAACTCGCTCGACCAGTTCGCCCAACGCCGGGCCGCGCAAGCCGCCTACATCGAGACGGCGCGCGGCATTCTGCCGGACGATTCGTTTTACCCGTTCATCGCGGCCAACGAAAGCGACTACCGCACGATCGCCGCCCTCGGGGCGCAGTTCGCCCAGGTGACGCCGGCGACGGCCTATCAGGTGTGGCAATTGAAGAACCAGTTTGATCAAGCGCGGAGCGCGCTGCTGCGTTCGCGCCCGAGCGCGGAGGCGATTCAATCCGCGTATGCTGACTGGAATGCCCAGCTGGAAAACCTGATCGGCAAGGCGGCGAGCGACGCGTATCGCCAAACCCCCGTGGGCCGAAGCTTCAATGCTCCGCCGATCCGCCGCGCGCCGCCGACCTCTGCTCCCACTCCGCCGCGAGGCTGACGCTACCTGCCATGCGAAACAATTTTCTCCTCGTGCTCCTCACGATTTCAGTGGGCGCCAACGCCTGGTTGTTTTTCGGGCGTCCGCGCTTTGAAAAGCGTCCGTCGACCCAACCAGCGCTGTCTTCCTCGTCACGTTCCACCGCGGCTAAGCCGCCGGCGGCCGCGCGAACGGACCAAAACGCCCTCACGACCGAAGCGGCCGGGACCGCGCCCTTCGTCTGGCGAAAGTCCGGTGCGAGCGAAGCCGAGTTGCGCACTCTCGCCGCCGAATTGCGGGCCGCGGGCTTTCCACCGGAAATCATCGTTCGTTTCATCGGCGAGATGCTGCGCGAGCGCACGTTCGCCGAAGTCGCGCAGCTTCCGTATTGGCAGCTCATCGCTCCAAGTAGGGCGACTCGCCAGCTGCAAGCCAGCGCGGCGCGTGAGTTGCTGCGTCTGCAGGAGGAGATTCTCGGACCGGCCGGTTCGGCGGTGGCGACACTCGATCCGCTGCAGCGCCGACACGAGTATGGCACGCTCGGCGATGCCAAGGTGGCGGCACTGCTCCGCATCGACCGCGATTACGATGAGCTGCGCAGCGATTTGGCCGGCCCCCAAAGCGTCTCTTCGCGCGAGGAGATGGAAAGTCGGGGCAAAGCATATGAAGAGCTCGAAAGGGAACGGATCGCCGACGTCGCCGCCGCGTTATCGTCGGAGGAATTCGCCGACTGGGAACGCCGCAAGTCGCCCGCGGCGGAGCGCACGGGCTTTGCTTTGCGCGACTCCACCATCACCGAGGACGAATACCTCGCGCTTTTCGCGGCCGAGAAAATGAGGAATCCTTACCAGCGCGCGCCGGTCAGCTCGTTCGGCCCGGCGAAGCCGGAGCAACTCGCCTACCTGGACCAAGTCCGCTCCGCCCTCGGCGACGAGCGCGCAAGCTCCTACCTGAGGTCCGCGGATTTTGCCTACGGCCTCGCCGCCCGCGCCGCCGAGAAGCTGCCGGGTATGTCGGCCACGAAAACTTTCGAGCTCTACAAACTGCAAAACGAAGCCCAAGCCGCCACGCTTTCGGTTTCCCGGGCTGCGGCGCGCGAGCCGGAAAAGCTTCAGGCCACGATGGCCGATCTGAATGCGCGGCTGGAAGCGCTGCTCGGCGCGGAGGCCGCCGCCGCCTATCGCGCCCAAGCGACCGGATCGATTTTCAACGCGTTCCGAACACCGCCTCCGGTGCCGGGCACACCGCCGAAGGGCTGAGCACGCTAGGCGCGCCGCGCACCGCGTGAGCCCGCAGGAATTCGACACGCTCGACTTCGGCGAGACGCGGACCATAAAAATCCGCTAAAGCGACTCCTCCTTACGGGTCGGGAGGAGTGCGCGAACTCCGATCATGAAAAATCCCGTGTTTTGGTTCCTCGGCATGTCCGTCGGCGCGAACGTTGTGCTCGCATTATTGCTCCTGCGGCCGCCGCCAGCCGCATCTTCAACCCGCGTCGATTCACGCGACCCCGTAGCAGCCGCGGCAGCGAAGTCCGCACTCAGCTCCGCCGCGGCCGCCGGCCAAAGCGCGGCAAAAGAGACCACGGCGCCGGTAACTGCATCGACCACCACCGTGGCCGGCCTCGCGACCCGTCTGCGCACGGCGCGCACGGACGACGAGATCCGCGCCACGATTGCCGATCTCCAGGCGGCCGGCGTGCCGAGCAATGTCATCCGCGCGATGGTGAGCGAGCTACTGCGCGTCCGCTTCGCCGCGCGCGAGCCGACGATGCCGTTCTGGCGGCGCAACAGTCCGACGCCGGAATTCGTGGCCGCCACGCAGGCGCTGGCCGCCGAACGACGCGCGTTGCTCGAGAACCTCCTCGGCCCCGACGGCACGCCCGCGGCGACGATGGATCCGCGACAGCGCGACCTGCGTTACGGCCCGGTGAGTGACGAAAAACTGAACGCCATTGTCCGCATCGAACGCGACTACGACGAACTGCGCGCCAAAGCATTTGCCGAGACTGGCGCCGGGGTCGGCCGCATTGGTTCGACGATCCAGCAGCAACGCCTGATGGATGAGGAAAAGCTGCGAGATCTCGCCACCATCCTGTCGCCCGAGGAGCTGGAGCAATACGAGCTCCGCAACACGCTACTCGCAAATACGGTCATGCGTCACGTCAGCAGCATTACGGTGAGCGCCGGGGAGTTTGCCGCCCTGCATCGTCTGCAAAAGCAGCTCGAGGCGGATTTCCCGGTTCCTGCCACACCATCCAACCAGACGGACATCGACGCCTATCTCGCCCGACAGGCCGGCCAGTTGAAGCGGCACGCAGAGCTCCGGGCCGTGCTGCCCGACGATCGCTTTTACCGCTACCTGGAAAACGCCGACCCCAACTATTCCGCACTCGCACGTTTCGCCGCCCAGCAACCGACGATGACCCCAGAGCAGACGTATCGCGTTTACCAACTTCAAACCGAGCTGCAGGCTGCATTGACCGTGACGGGGAAATCCTCGAATGCGGCGCCGCCAGATATCCGGAGCTACGAAACACGTCTCGTGGAAATTATCGGGCCGACCGCCGCCGCGGCCGACAAGAAACAAGGCAACGGCCGGATGTTCTTAACTCCGCCGCGAACGAGCGGTCCGGGCGGAGGCTGAGATCGCGTGCGTCCAACGCTCAACGCGGTGCGCGGGTTCTGAAACGAAATTGTGCTCAGCCCGTTCGTCCCGCACCGCTGAGGGCCGAAAACGGCCACGCTGGCGCGGGCGGCTCGGGTTGCACGTGGAGAATGCGAAAGCGGCGCTCGCCGCCCGGAGTGGGCCAGGTGACTTCGTCGCCTTCGTGGTAGCCGAGCAACGCCGTGCCGATCGGCGCGAGCACCGAGAGACGCTGGCGCGCCGGATCGGCGCCGGCGGGGAGAGTGAGGACGTATTCCTCGATTTCGCCACTGCCGAGATCCTGAAGACGCACGCGGCTGTTAATGCCGACGGTGCCGCGCGGCAGCGTCGCCGCATCGCACACGATGGCGCGCGCGATTTCGCCGCGCAGCTTGTCGGCGGCGCCAGCTTGGCGCTCGAGCGACTTCAACAACAGGTGGAAAACTTCGTAATCGTGAGAGGAGAGATGGATTTCAGACAATTTCATGTAAGGAAGGAGTGAAGGATGAGCAGGAGGCAAAGCCCCGGTGCGCAACGGCAGCTGAGGTTTTCGCGGACAAATATGAACGGACAAAAACGCGCCGCAGCCGGGCCGCGCGCGGAACACGGAATACCAACCCCGGTGTCGGCCCCGTCTGCGCGGGGACTTCTCCCTCAACCGCAAACGCGCGCCGCACCGGGCCCACCCGGAAAGATCGCGGGTGACCCATGGCTGGGGCGTTGAAGCAGAATGCGGTGTAAGACCATCGGCGCGGAACCTCGGTCTCGTCGGCGCGTCTGTCAAGTCGCGCGGCTCAACGCGTGTCGCCGATCACGAGTCGCGCACTCGACTTCGGTCCGGAGCGGCGCAATAAAGCAGACGCAACACCCCGCATTACGGGCCGGCGGGCGCCTGCTTCCTATGACTCGCTTCGCTCTCCCATTCCTGCTCGTGCTCTCGCTGGCTGCCAACCTGTGGCTCGCGGTGCGCAGTTCGCGCACAACCGCCGCTTCTCCGCCGGGGTCCACGGTCGCAGATGCGAAATCCTCCCGTGCTTCCAGCGCAAACGCGGAGAAGCCTTCCGTCTCGGCCTCCGCGGCGGCTCTGGCGGAAAAGTTTTCCAGCGCCCGCAGCACCGGCGAACTCCGCGCCGTCGTCGCGGAACTGCGCGCGCTTGGATTGCCGGAAAATCTCATCCGCTCGGTGATACAATCGCTCGTCCATCAGGAAATCGGGCGGCGCCAGCGCGAGATCTTTGACTGGACGGCCGTGCCGTATTGGAAAAATCCGGCGCCGAGCAAGGAGCAGCAGCAGGCGATGCGCGCGCTGGAAAAGGATCGGCGCGCCTTGCTCGCCGATCTCGGCCTGCCACCGCAGGGGACGGAACCGGCGGCCCGCCAGCGGCAATACGGCAACCTGTCCGAGACAAAAATCTCCGCGATCGAGAAAATCCAGCAGGACTACAATGAACTGCGGACGGAGATGTATGAACAATCTCGCAACACTCCACGAGACGGACGCGACATCGCCGCGCAGCAAAAACTCCTGAATGACGAGATGCAGCGCGACATCGACGCGCTGCTGAATCCGCAGGAGAAGTTGGAATACGAGCTGCGCTCGTCCGAAACCGCCAACCGCTTGCGCGAGCAGCTGCGTTCACTCGACCTCACCGAACCGGAATACCGCGCGCTCTTCACCGCGCAAAAGACCTACGACAACGGACGAGCAACCACCGGACCGCGCACCGCGGAACAGTCACAAGGCGATGTTGCGCGCTGGGACGAATTGCAGGCGCAGGCCCGCGGCACGCTCGGAGACGAACGGTATAAACAATATCTTCTCACTGCGCAGCTGGCTGGCCGCGGCGCCGACCAGTTTTTCGCCGCGCATCCCGCCATCACCGTCGACCAGATCCAGGCGATCGCTCGCCTCAACAATTCGGCGCCCGCCGAGATGCTGCGCGAACTCAATGCGCCCGGCCTGAGCGGCGAGGAGCGCCGCGCTCGCGCCGCCGCCATCACGCAACGCCATCAGGACGCCCTCACGCAACTCGTCGGGGCAGACGTGGCCCGGGAGCTCCTAACGCGCAACATCGTCTCATTGCCGCGCAGTCTGGGCAGCGGTGCCGTCGGCATGCCCGCCGTGCGCCTGCCCGGCGGCGGCGGCTGAGCGTCAGGTTTGCTTTTCGGGTGCGGTCACAAGCTCGACATCCTGTCGGCGTGGACGCTCGGGTTGCGGCGCGGATGAACGCGGGCGGTTGCGATATTCGGTGCCACCCATGATATCGCGGCGGATGTCGGCGTCGCTCCAACCGTGTTCGATGATCTTGTTGCGGTAGTGGTCGAAGCCGCGCGCGTCCACGTCGCGGCCGAGCAGCTCGCGGTAAATCCGGTTGAGGCGCGCGGTCATGTAGGGTCCGCGATATTCGTCGCTGCGCCGGAGATGATCGCGCACCTGCACTTCCGTCCAGCCGCGCTCAATCATCAGGCTGCGGTAGTGCCGGAGGCCAGCGGGGTCGGGCTCGCGTTCGAGCACGTCCTGATACGCGCGGCGGATTGCTTTCTCGGGATCGATGGTCACGGGCGGAACCGGCAACGGACGACCGGGACCCGGGCCGGGGCGCGGGGCGCGGTCAAAGCTCACGCGCACGGAAGAGATGCGGTCGTTGAAGCGCGGTCCGCGCCGGTCGCCGCGCTCGAGGTCGCGGAGATCGTCCGTGACGCGGAGGGCCTCGCCGCGGAAATTCGCTTCGCTGTAAATCATCACTTCCGCGCCGCCTTCCACGCGGATCGAGGAGATGCGATCGTTCGAGCGGCGCCCGTTGTCGAAGTCCCAGCGCGCGAGGTTTTCGGCGCTTTCACCCGGACGCAGCACGATGGCGCCACCCTGGAAATTCGCGTGCTCGTAGAGAATGACGCGCGGCCCGCCGCGGCGGAAATCGTCGCGCGGATCGGCCAGCGCGGCGAGCGGCAGCAACACGAGCAGGGCGGCGGAGCGGCGGAAGTTCATGTGGGTAGGACGCCGGACCCGGCGAAAATATTCAACTCCGCCCGACCCCAGCGGAGCCTACTTTCGGCCCGGATGCCGCCTCTCAGGCCTCCAGCGGTCGGTAGGCGGAACCGAGTTCGACCGTGACCTGCGCGACTTTCCCGCGACGCGCGAAGAGCAGTGCGCTCGTCGGCTGGTCGAGCGTCGAACCCGCAAACGTGCGCTCCGTGCCGTCCGTCAGGCGAACCCGCAGCTGCGCGGGACCCGGGGTGCGTCGATAGACAACCGGCGTGCCGCAGAACGTGAAGCCGAGCGCTTGGGCCGGCAGTGTTCGCGGGTCCGGCACGCCATCGGCGCCGACGGGCGCGAAGACGACGGGATTCGCGGAAAATTCCTGCGCATGCAGCAAGGTCGGCGCGAACGTCACGCGGCCGTGCGCGATGGCAACGCCGAGTTCGGCGAGGCGCGTGATGATTTCCTCCTTCACCTGTCCCGTCATGCCGGGCTGCTGTGCTCCGCTGTGGCCGGGAGTATGCGAATAGGGGTCCGTGGGGAACGCGCCGTAATTTTCGGGCGTCTTGTGGAAGCCGAGCCCGGCGCGCACCTCGTGATAAAGTTCGGCCAGCCGCGGCGCTTCGGCCGCGCCCGCATCGGCGGCGTGCGTGGCGTTTTCCTGCACGGCGACGAGCAGTTTCGCGACCATGTGCCAGTAGATGCAGCCAAGGCCTTCGTAGCCGAACATCGAGCCGCTGCGGCCGGTGAATAGACGGTGACGAAAAACCTGTTCGTAAACTTCGTGCACCGCCGCGCTCTCGCGGCGCACGGCGGCGGACCACTCCGGCTCGCTCGCGAGCGCATCGAGTGCGGCTTGCAACGCTTCGGCATTGGCGAGATCGGCCTGAAAGCGCACGGCGCCGGCCGCGTCGCGCACAACGATGCGTCGGTCACCGTGCGCGAGGAGGTCGCGCAACAGGGCGGTCCCGGCGACGAGTTCGGGCGGCACGATGTTGCGCTCGAGAAAGCCCGGCAGCTCGCGATCGGGATAGAGCAGGTAGCTATGTTGGTCGGCCCGGAAGAGCGCACTCGCGCGCAAGGCGGTGAGCAGTTCCACCGTTTCGGCCGATGAAAGCAGACCGCTGCTGAGGATGGCCACCTGGCCTTCGAGCATCGGTCCGAGGCGATTAACCTGCAACGCGGGCGGGTTCTCCGTGAACTCGAGCAAATTGTAGGCGTGATAAAGTCCGTCGGCGCGGCGATTGGCGCGCAGGCTGTGATCGATGAACGCCAGCGCCGTCGCGAAGAGCTCGCGAATGGCATCCGGCGCGAGCGGCTCCGCCGCGCCCGGGCCCGCGGAATAAATCCGCTCGCGATAATCGCTGCCGGCCGCCGCGAGCGCGTCGATCACGGCGCGACGTTGCGTCGGGGAGATGTCGGCGTGAGCGAGCAGCGAGCGTTGCGCGGAGAGGGTCTGTTGCACGCGTTGCAGCAGCGCGACGACGGCACCCGAGACCGGCACGCTGTCGTGGCCGAGCGCGGGAAGCAGTTCACTTTGAAAATGGACGAGCGACCGGCGCAGGTAGCCCAGCGTGACGACTGAAACGCCGTAGCCGACGAGCGCATTGTTGGCGTCGTTCCACTCGGGGCGCTGCGTGTTCATCCAGATGCCGCCGCCCGGAACGAAGTTCGTCAGGCGCGTGAGGACGAGCACGAGCAGTTTTTCCGTGAGGTTGACGTGATGCACTCCGCCGTCCGCACTGCGCCGCAAACGCGCGTCCGAACCCTCCGCGGCGGCGCGCGCGAGAATCTCGCGGTGGCTCGCGGTGTCGAAATGGATGGTCGAACGCGGATCGCGGCGCATGGCCGCATAATCCGCGATGCGATACGGCACGTCCGCGTAGGTGAAAAGTGCGCGCCGCAGCCAGGACTCGAGGCGACCCGGATAAAAGCGCTCGAGCCACTCGCAAAGGCGCAACAAGTAGATGACTTGGTGATCGCCCCAGTAGCCGATCGATGCCCACGGGTCGTCGTGCTCCGGAATTTCCCAATCGAGACCGACGTTGGTCAGCCGGTAGGGATTGTAGCCGTCGAGCGTCGAGGCGTTGAGGAACTTCGCAACGACGTTCGGGAAAAATTCCGGATGACTGAGGCAAAGTGCCTCCCAGTTTTGGAAAATGTCGCGCCAATTGCCCTCGTAGTTGAGGAGGCGGCGACCGTGTGAATCGCGCAGACGGATGCTGAAACGATTCCAGGGACGACTCGGGTCGCCGTGCCGGCGGCTGAAGGTCAGCGGGAGATACTCGCAGGCGAGCCGTTCGAGATCCGCATCGCCGGTCGCTTCGACCCGCGCGAACAACTCGGCGCGCGGCAGCTCCGCGGGCAGCGTCGCGAGAAAATCCGCGTGGCGCGAGGCCACGGCGCGGTTGCGCGTGGCGAGGAAGGCGGCGAAGTCGCGTCCCGGGATCGCATGGCCGTCAACGAAGACGCCGCCGCGCATGATGTTGAACAGGACGTTGGTGAAGTGGTGCGCGGCGGTCGTTTCGTCACCGCTGCATTGGAGGCCGTCGGCGCGCGCCACCAATTGGCGAAGCTTGGCCGTGGACGCATCGGCCCCGGCGAGAGCGGCGGCCGCCAGTTCGCCGCGGTCGGCGAGGACGCGGCGGGCGGCGACGTCTGCCTGGCTCAATCCGATGTCAGCGACGAGCAGCCAGCGTTGCGTGGCCTGCGGCGCCAGCGTGAGCGCCGAGTGCACGAGGTAGCTGCAGCGAATGCCACGACGGTGGCGTTCGGGTGCCGGGAGGCCGCCTTCGAGGAAGCAGCCGAGCTGCGCGTCAGAGAGAAGAATCGTCGGTTCCGGCAATCCTTCGGACCACGCGATGCTGGCGCGCAGCGATTCGAGCGCGACGGCGCGGTCGATGATCGCGGCCGCGAGCGCGAAGACGGCGAGTTGCGAGTCGGGCAACAGCTCCGCCGTCTTGTAGGCGTCCGCGAGACAGCTGCTGAGGGATTGCAGGCGAAGTGGGACGCCGGCCGGCAAAATATTGCGCAGGCCGTCGAGCACGCGCACCGCCACGGGGGCGGTGGAGAGATTTTCCAGTTCGCAGCGGCGAATGAAGCCGTGTTCGTCGGACGTGGACCAGCCGGAGCGGAACACAAGGCCGAGCGCGGGATTCGTTTCCTCAAACCAGAGCCGGTCGCCTTCGACGCTTTTGTAGAGTGAGCGCGAAATGTCGGCGTGTGCCGCGGTGCGCCGCGCGAACGGCTCCCACAGCACCGGACCGTCGGCGGTTTCAACCCACAGCGCCGTGAAAGCACCGTGCTGACCGGCGCTGTCGTAGAGGCGATCGACGGTGTGGTAAGGCAGCAGTGCCTGCTCGGCGTCGCGACGGCCCGCGGTCATGCCGCCGTTGCTCGCGACGAAGAGCCAGAGGTCGGACGAGCTGACGACGTTCATGAAGAACGGCGGCATGCGGTCGGCGTCCGTGATGCGGTAATAGCGCCCGCCGAAGGCATCCACGAGCGCGCCCTGTGGCGCACGGGGAGAAGGGGAAGGGCGGGAAGCCGTCGTTCCGCAGGCGGACGAAGCGGTCGGGGAGGACGCGTTCACTTCAGGAGGCGGGCGGGCGCAATGGTTTCTCCGGGAACGAGGTCGGCTTCGACGAAGATCTTGCGGCGCGGGGAGGAGGGATGTTCGAGGCGATTGATCAAACGGGTGAGCGCGGAAGCGCCGATGTGTTCGTGCGGCACGCGCATGGACGTGGCGCGGGGCAGGCCCGCGGGCTGTTCCAAGCCGTCGAAGCCCGTGACTGAGCAGTCCTCGGGGACACGAATGCCGCGGGCACGCAGGTCGGTGATGAGCGGGTAAGCCTGATGGTCCGCCGCGCAAACCCACGCGGTCACTCCGGAGTGTTTGACGTGATGCGCCACGGCGTCGGAGACCTGCGTTGGCGTTAGCGCCAGGCCTTTTTTGTGCACGTTGAGCACCCACTCCGGGTTGAAGTCCATGCCGTGCAGGTAGAGCGCCTCGACGTAGCCGCTGAAGCGCCGCGCGACCCAGTGGCCGCCGATCGGATAATTCCACGAGGCGAAACCGATGCGCGTGTGGCCGGCAGCGCGCAGGCATTCGACGAGCGTGAGCACGCCCGACGCATCGTCGGTGTCGATGATGTCGATGCCCGCGTGATTGTAACTCTCAAGCACCGCGACGGTGGAAAGGCGCTTGGATATCATTTCCACGGCGTCTTCGGCGAACGGATAGATGAGGATCGTCCCGCGCCAGTCGGCCTCGCGCATGTGGCGGAACGCCGGCTGGCGCGTATTCTCCGGATGAAAATCGCCCGGCGCTTGATAATAGACGTCGATTTTCACGCGCTCGATCTCCGCACGGTCGCGAATGCCTTTCAGGATGTAGGGAAAGGTCGCCATCACGACGTTCTCCGCCGGAATGCCGATCAGCACCCCGATGGTCAGCTTTTTCGCGCCCTTCGCATGGCGGCGGGACATCCGACCGGCACTCATGCGATAACCGATGTCTTCGGCCATGCTGTGGACCTTCGCCCGAGTTTCCGCGCTGATGGCCGGGTGGTTGGCGAGGCTGCGGGAGACCGTGGCGCGGGACAGATTTAAGCGTTTGGCGATGAGATTCTGGTTAATGCGGGCCATGGCGTGACGCAGGAGGGAGGGGAGGAAGGTGCTGTCGCACCGACGTTGACGTTTGCTACAAAACGCATCGGCATAAGCAAGCAATTACCAATGCAACAAACAGCGCCACAACCATATTTTTACGCAAACAAAAAACGCATATGTGTTTTCTTTTTGTTATTAATCAACTGGTTCAGATGTAACTAGAGGCGAACTATTCAGTGCAACTTAGTATGCACAAACGCGTTGACATAATCGTCGCACAAAAGTGAGGTCGTAGCAGCCTGAAGACAGCGTCGCCGCCCGTCTTTGGGACCAACTCGTTCTACCTAACACCCGTTGTTCGCGCGAAGCCTCTCAAACCCGCGCAGTCTTTGTGAGGCGTCGCCGTCCCCCCAACCCGATGAACACCCACCCCCGCTCCGTGCTTCTGGCCGGACTTCTCGCCGGCTCAGCCCTCGCGCTGTGGCCGACCGTATCGGAGGCGCAAACCAGCACCTCGACCGACGCCCCTCAATCCGACGCCGCCACCGTGGCGAATGAAGACGACGCTCCGTTCATGTTGTCGCCGTTCACCGTGTCCACCGACAAGGACAAGGGCTATCGCGCGACCAACTCGATTTCCGGCACGCGTCTGGACACGCCGATCAAGGACCTGCCCATGCCGATCGAGGTGATCACGGAGTCCTTCATGCGCGACACCGGGTCGGTCGATCTGCGCCAATCCCTCCGCTACAGCTCCGGCATCATCCTGCAGTCGCAAAACGACCAAGGCTCGAACGCCTTCTACGGCGCGGGCGGCGTGCACAATCCCGAAGGCGTGACGGCCAACAAGACGCAGTCGAGCTACAAGATTCGCGGCTACATTTCCGACATCATCCTGCGCGATGGCTACCGTCGCCAAAGCGCGACCGATTCCATCAACATCGGCCGCATTGAAGTTATTCGCGGACCGGCCGCACTGCTCTACGGCATCGGCAACTTCGGCGGCATCGTGAACTACCTGCCGAAAACTCCCGACCTGAAGAAACAGGAATCGCGCGTCACCGCCGTTTACGGGACGAACGACTTCATGCGCGCCTCCCTCGATACGACCGGCCCGCTCGGCACCTCCGGCACCATGGGCTACCGCCTGACGGCCGCCTGGCAGGACGCCGGCAACCACACCGAACTCTACAACGAGGATCACTGGTTCATCTCACCGAGCTTCAATTGGAAACCGTTCCCGAAAACCGACATCCTCATCGACTTCGAATTGGGTGAGCAAAACGAGAAGGGCCTCGGCTTCCAGAGCGTGCGCGCCCGCTCCGACATCGACGGCATCGGCCAGGCCGACCGCCTCCAGAGCTCCGGCTTCGTGGAGTTCGCCGGCAAGGACAACCGCACCTTCCGCTGGTCCGGCCCCGACACCTTCCGCAACTCCGAGCAGAACAACCTGCGGGCGCAGTTCACGCAGGGCATCTTCGAGGGCCTGAACATCCTCGCCGGTTACAACCGTTCCAACGTCCAGTTCGATGTGCGCGACGTCAACGGCTCCATGCGCCAGAACGTCGGTCCCGTCGCCCTCCGCGACACGATCACCGTGATCCCGATCGACTCAGCCAACGGCAGCAGCGAGTTCACCCGCACGCAGACTCCCAACACGATCTTCGAATACAACTGGAGCAACTCGCAGGAAGAAAACACCCGCGATCAGTTCCGCGTCGAGCTCAACTACTCGATCAAGCTCTTCGAATCGCGCAAGTGGCTTGCCATCGACAACAGCTTCCTCGTCGGCCGCTCGGTGGAAAAAGCCGAACGCACAACCGACCTCACGCGCACCGCCAACAATACCTTCAATTACAAGCGTCCGACGGACACCTCCTACATCCGCTTCGGCCGCCAGGGCGACGGTTCGACTGACGCCGCAATGGTGCGCATCAACCGTATCAGCACGGAGGCGGAAAACACCGGCGATTATGCGGTCTATCAAGGCAAGTTCCTCGATGACCGGCTCATCTTCGTCGGCGGTCTACGCAAGGACAAGAACGACAACAAGGTCGATTCCCTCACCTTCCATCCATCCGCGTCCTCCAGCTCGGTCACGCGTCCTGAACAGAGCGAGGAAACCACTCAGCTCGGCGCGATGGTGAAAATCATCCCCCAAGTCAGCCTCTACGCCCTGCGGGCGGAAGGCGTGCAGCCGAACTTCGACGGCCTGCGCGACGCCGCCGGCCAGCCGATCGGACCGACCATCGCCAAGAGCGAGGAGTTCGGCCTCAAGGTCGATCTCTGGGAAGGCCGCCTTTCCGGCACCGTGAGCAAATTCAAGATCAAGCGCAGCGGCGTGCCGTTCGGCCAATGGTGGATGCCGACCCTCAAGGGCACCTTCAACGCCAGCCGGCCAATCATCTACAACGTCGGCAACTTCTCGCCGAGCAGCGTCCCCGGCGGCAGCAACGGTGGCAACGGCGCGGCCGACGCGGCCCTGCCCGAGTGGAACGCCGGCGTCTCGGCCGGTTCGATTTACCAGCTCAACGGTAATTGGTATGTGAACGCCTCGAACGCCTCCGGCGCCGCCTACCTCGATCGCGTATTCAACCTCACGAAGACCACGCAGCCTGGTTGGCCCGGCTGGCTCTACATCTCCGACAGCCACACCAATAACAGCTGGGAAGATCGCGGCGACGGCAACGGCTACCAAGCCTTCGTCCAACAAGAGGACGAGTCCGACGGCTGGGATGCGCAGATTATGTTCAGCCCGACCGACTCCCTGCAGTTCGTCGCCTCCTACGCGCACACCAAGCGGGTCATCACCAACCCGGGTAAATTCATCCGCTACCCGCACCCGGAAAATCGGTGGGCAGTCTGGTATTTCCCGGATAGCAACTGGGGCCTCACCGGCTACGACCTCGACGAGGTCTATACCGACCCGAGCGACACCTCGACGTGGACCGGCATCGGCTGGGGCGCGGGCCAGAGCCGCGATGACACGCCGAAACACTCCGTCAGCTTCTGGTCGCACTACACCTTCCAGAAGGGCGATCGCCTTAAGGGTCTCGAAGTCGGCCTCGGCGGCCAGTGGGAATCCGAGCGCGAATACTTCTCGGGCATCACCGTCGCCGGCCAGAAGCAGACCAACGGCCGCGGCGAGCTCACGATCCTCAAGCACAAGGCTCGTCTCAACCTCGACCTCATGGTCCGGTATCCGTTCAAGCTCCGGGAGCGCGACGCCTACGTGCAATTGAACGTGTTCAACGTTCAAAACGACAAGGATCTCTACGGCCTGATCTACGCCCCCGGCCGTTCCGCCCGCCTCGAATTCGGCTATCAATTCTAAGGTTTGTGCACTACTAGGGGTCTCAAGGCGCGCACCGGTTCACTTCCGATGCGCGCCTTTGTCTTTCCCCGCCCGCTTCTTTCACTCACAACCTCCCCAACCGCTTCCTCCCTTGTCCAGCACCGCTGCTCGGCTGACCCTCCGGGAAAAACTCGCCTACGGTCTGGGCGACACCGCCTCGAATTTCTTTTTTCAGGCGTTCAACATCTTCCTGGCGTATTACTACACCGACGTCGTCGGCATCAAGAACACGGCCGCCGTCGGCACGCTGCTCGGCACCGTCCCGATCCTCGTCGCCGCGCTGAATCCCGTCATCGGCATGCTCGCCGACCGCACGAATTCTCGCTGGGGAAAATTCCGGCCGTGGATCCTCTGGGGCGCGCTGCCTTACGGCGTGCTCGGCTACATCATGTTCGCCAACCCGGGCTTTTCACCCGACGGTCAGCTGGTCTTCGCCTACGCGACCTACACGCTGATGCTCGTCGCCTACGCGGCGATTAATACTCCTTACTCCGCGCTGATGGGCGTCATGTCTTCCTCATCCGAGGATCGCACGTCGCTCTCGACCTATCGTTTCGCCTGCGCCTTCCTCGGCGCGTTGCTGATCGGTTCGCTCGTGCCGAAGCTGAGCAAGTTCTTCGCGCAGGTCAGCGGCAGCGAGGCCGGCGGCTTCCGCACCACCATGGCAATCTTCGCCGTGATCTCGGTCGCGATGTTTCTCTTCACGTTCTTCAACACGAAGGAGCGCGTCACCCCGCCGCCGGAACAGAAATCCTCCCTCGGTTCCGATTTGCGCGATCTCTTTCGCAACGCCCCATGGCTCGTGCTCTTTTTCGCGGCGTTCCTCACCCTTGCCAACACCGGCCTGCGCAGCGGCTCCGGCGTCTATTATTTCAAATACGTGGTCGGTGATTTCGAGGGCCTGAGCTCTTTCAACTTCTGGGGCTTCCTCGCCTTCATCGCCGGCTCGCTCGCCACGAAGCTCTTCACGCGCTTCGCCTCGCGCCGAAAACTGATGATCGGGCTGACCATCGGCAACGCGCTCGCGATGGCGTCGTTTTATTTCCTCGATCCGCACAACCTGCCGGTGCTTTACGCGATGAACATCCTCGCGTGCTTCCTGGCCGGCCCGACGCCGGCGATCGTCTGGTCGATGTATGCCGACACCGCGGACTACGGCGAATGGAAGTTCGGCCGGCGCACCACCGGCCTCGTGTTTTCCGCCACCGTGTTCGTGCAAAAAGTCGGCCTCGCCATCGGCTCCGCGATGATTGGCTGGCTGCTCGCGCATTACGGCTATGTCGCCGAGGCCGTGCAAACGCCGCGCGCCCTCTTTGGCATCACGCTCCTGTTCAGCGTGCTCCCAGGCGCCTTCGCATTGCTCAGCGGCCTCGCGATCTTCTTCTACCGGCTCGAGGAGCCGGACGTGAAGCAGATCGAGTCCGACCTCGCTGCGCGCAAAACCGCCGGCGCTCCGGCGCCGGTCTGATCCTTTCTGTTATGCACCTCCGTTCTCTCCTCGTCTCCGGTCTCTTCGTGTCCTCCCTGTCCCTCCCGCTTCGCGCGGGCACCTGGTCCCTCTACGAAACCGCCCGCGACAACGGTCATCGCCTCACGTCGCTCGCTGCGCCCGTCGCCAGCCCGGCCGCCGGCGGCGCCCTCACCGTCGATCCCGCCCAGCGCTTCCAGGAAATGCTCGGCTTCGGCGGAGCGCTCACCGAGTCCTCTGCGTGGGTGCTCGCGCAGTTGCCGCCCGAGAAACGCCTCGAAGTCATCCGCGCCTATTACGGCAAAGATGGTCTCGGCTACACGCTCGCGCGCACGCACCTCAACTCGTGCGACTTCTCGCTGAATCTGTGGTCGTTGGCCGAGACGCCCGGCGACTACGATCTGCACAGCTTCACGCTCGCGCCGATGCGCAAGTGGGTGATGCCGCTCCTGCACGACGCGCAGCGCGCAGCCGGCGCCGATCGCTTCAAGCTCCTTGTTTCCCCGTGGAGCCCGCCGGCGTGGATGAAAACGAATTTCCGGATGGACGATGGCGGTTCGTTGCGCCGCGAATACGCCGCATCCTGGGCTAATCTCTACGTGAAGTTCGCGCGCGCAATGGCCCAGGAGGAGAATCTCCCGCTCTGGGCGTTCTCGGTGCAGAACGAACCCGAAGCCCATCAGACGTGGGAGTCGTGCCTGTTCGACCCAAAACAGGAAGCGGCCTTCATCCGCGATCACCTCGGGCCCGCCCTGCACGGCGCGGGCCTGCAAGACATCAAGCTCTTCGCCCACGACCACAACCGCGACATCCTCGAGGCGCACGCTGACGCCATCCTCGGCGACCCGGCCGTCGCGAAATATGTCTGGGGCCTCGGCGTGCACTGGTATGTCAGCGACGACTTCGCCGCCTCGTCACGCGTCCACGCCAAGTATCCCGACAAGCCCATCCTCTTCACCGAAGGCTGCTGGGAAGGCGGCAAGAACCTCGGTGTCTGGGAGCACGGCGAAGCCTACGTCCGGCAGATGATCGGCGACTTCAACAACTGGGTCTGCGGCTTCATCGATTGGAACATCGTGCTCGACCAGCGCGGTGGCCCGAATCACGTCGGCAATTTCTGCGACGCACCCGTGATCGTCGATACCAACACCAAGGAAATTCGTTACAGCGCCGCGTTCTACTACCTCGGCCACTTCAGCAAATTCGTCCAGCCCGGCGCGCATCGCATCGCGTCCAGCGCCGCGCCGGATGGCTTGGCGTCGATCGCCTTTCAAAATCCCGACCGCTCCGTCGTCGTCATCGTGATGAACGCCGGCGATGAACCCCGCACTTTCTCCCTCGCGGCCGCCGGCGCCACCCTCGCGTGCGCCATCCCCGCGCACGGCATTCAAACCTACGTCGGCGCGCCGTGAGCGGCACCCTGACCGATCCGGCACCCTGCTTCGCCTCTGGAATCCTCCCATGAAACCCTTCCTTTTCCTCTGCGCTGTTTCCTGCGCGCTGCTTGCGCACGCCACCCCCGCGCCCAGCGGCTGGCAACTCGTCTGGTCCGATGAATTCGACCAGCCCGGCGCGCCGGACCCGAAGAAGTGGGCCTACGACGTCGGCGGCGACGGCTGGGGCAACCGCGAACTCCAATACTACACCGAGGCGCGCGCCGAAAACGCGCGCGTGGAGGACGGCCATCTCATCATCGAGGCGCGCCGCGAGGAATTCGAAAAGAACAAGTTCACCTCTGCACGTCTCGTGACGAAGGGCCGCGCCGATTGGCTGCACGGGCGCTTCGAAATTCGCGTGCGCGTGCCCGCCGGGCGCGGCACCTGGCCCGCGGTGTGGATGCTGCCGACCGTGTGGAATCTCGGCGACGGCAAGTGGCCCGACAACGGCGAGATCGATATCATGGAGCACGTCGGCCACAACGCCGGCGTGGTGCACGGCTCGCTCCACAGCCGCCTGCACCAGTGGCGGAACAACACGCAGCGCACCGGCACGGTGCAGGTCTCCGACGCCACCACCGCGTTCCGCACCCACGTGCTCGAGTGGGAACCGGGCGAGATGCGCATGTATCTCGAGAACGAGCTCTACTTCACCGCCAAGGACGACGGCCGCGGCTGGGAAAGCTGGCCGTTCACGCGGCCGTTTTATCTCATCCTCAACCTCGCCGTTGGCGGCGATTGGGGCGGTGAGAAAGGCGTGGACGACTCCGCTTTCCCCCAGCGCTTCGAAGTCGATTTCGTCCGCATCTACCGCCGCGCAACCTGACGGCCACCGGACAGCCGAAAGCAAGTCCCTCCCAGGGATGACGGCGGGCGCGGAGAACTTTCTCTACCTTCCGCTCCTTTCAATCTACAACCCCCGTCATGCTGATTCTTGAGGTTTGCCTCTTCGTCTTCGCCGTCGTCGGTGTCATCTGGCTCGGCATCAGGAAAAGCAACGTCGGCCGATCCGCTGACGGCAGCGCCGCCGACTACTTCCTCGCCGGACGCGGTCTGACTTGGTGGCTGGTTGGTTTCTCGCTCATTGCGGCCAACATTTCGACGGAGCAATTCGTCGGCATGTCCGGCTCCGCCGCGAACTGGCTCGGCATGGCGATCGCCTCCTACGAGTGGATGGCGGCAATCACGCTCGTGATCGTGGCCTTCTGGTTCCTGCCGAAGTTCCTGCGCGCGGGCCTCTACACCATTCCCGAATTTCTCGAATACCGATTCGGCACCGTCGCGCGCATGACGATGGCCATCCCCGCGCTCGTCACACTCGTGTTCGTCGCCACCGCGTCCGTCATCTACTCGGGGGCGAAGTTCGTCTCGGCTTACTATCACACCGTGCCGGTGCTCAACAGTCTCACGGCGGTGTGCTGGCTGATCGCCCTCTTCGCCGCCGTTTATGTTTACGTCGGCGGCCTGCGCGCGTGCGCGTGGACCGACCTCGTTTGGGGCTCCGGACTCATCGCCGGCGGCGTGGTGGTGATGGCGCTCGCGTTCGCCCACCTCGGCAACGCCGACCCGGAAAAGCTCATTCTCACCAAGGTCCAGAACTCCACCGCCACGGTCGAAGAGCTCCGGCAGGCGAACGCGTGGGACCGCTTCATGTTGCTCAACGACGGCAAGGACGGCGAAGCCACCGTGCGCGAAGGCCCCAACGGCACCGGCGGTAAACTCCACATGATCCGCCCGGTCACAGACAGCTCCATTCCGTGGACCGCGCTGCTCGTCGGCTTGTGGATTCCGAATTTTTTCTACTGGGGCCTCAACCAATACATCGTGCAGCGCACGCTCGGGTCGAAATCGCTCGCCGAGGGCCAGAAGGGCATCGTCTTCGCCGCGCTGCTCAAGCTCATCATCCCGTTCGTCGTGGTGATTCCCGGCATCCTCGCTTTCAACCTGTTCAGCGCGGACATGGTGCAGCCCGGCGGCGGCTACGATTACGACAGCGCGTTCCCCGTGCTCGTGCGCAACCTCGTGCAGCCTTACCCGCTCATCTCGTGGTTCGTCCTCGCGGCGCTCGCCGGCGCCGTCATCAGCTCGCTCGCGTCGATGCTCAATTCCGCCTCCACCATCGCCACGATCGACCTCTACCAAAAGATTACCGGCGAGAAATCCGAGGCGAAGCTCGTGCGCGTCGGCAAGCTGTTCGTCACCGTCTTCGTGGTGCTCGCCGCGCTGCTCGCGCCGAAGCTGGAGGCCTTCGGCGGCATCTTTGCCTACATCCAGGAATTCCAGGGCTTCATTTCCCCGGGCATCCTGGCCGTCTTCATTTTCGGCTTCTTCTCGCCGCGCACGCCCCGCTACTTCGGCTGGCTCGGCATCGTAGTCAACGCCGTCGCCTACGCCGCATTCAAGTGGTTCCTCGGCCCGGCACTCGTCGCCCGGGGTTGGTGGTTCTCGTCGGAAATGGCGTTCCTCGACCGCATGGCCGTTTGCTTCTTCCTCGTCATTTCGGTCGGCGTTTTCGTCACGCTGCTCCATCCGCTGCGCGAGCCGGTGAAGATGCCGGTCAATGACCAGATCTCCCTCGAGACCTCCCGCGGCGCGCGCCTCGGGGGGGTGCTCGTCTGCGGGCTGACCGTGTTGCTCTACGTGTGGTTCTGGTAAGCGCTCCGCCGAACGGCTCAACGCTCTTCCGCGACGGAGTGACAGCCTTTGCTCACCGGGTTGAGCGAGGCGGCATGCACGATGAGCAGCGCGGTCTGCACGGCGTTGCGCAATTCGATCAGCTCACGCGTCGGCCGGCAGTCGCGATAAAACGCCTGGATGTCCTCGCGCAATTCCACGAGCACGCGCCGCGCACGGGCGAGCCGCCGCGGCGAGCGAATGATGCCGGCATAATTCCACATCGTCTGCCGGATCTGCTGCAGGTCCTGCAACACGAGCATCGGATCCGCGAGCTTGGCGGGGCTCTGCCACTCGCGCGGCGCGGCCCGGCGAAATTCGCCGCCACCTGCTAATTCCGCCACATCGGCCCGCGCGGTCATCTTCGCACTGACCAGGCACTCCAACAGCGACGTGCTCGCCAGACGGTTCGCCCCGTGCAGACCGGTGCAGGCGGTTTCGCCGATCGCGTTCAAGTGACGGACATTCGTGCGCCCCTGCAAATCCGCGTGCACCCCGCCGCAGGCAAAGTGCGCCGCGGGCACGACGGGAATGCGCTCCCGCGTGATGTCCAGCCCGGCCGCGAGGCAGCGTTCGTGGATGGCGGGAAAGCGCTCGCGGATGAAGCCGGCCTTCAGGGCGGACAAGTCGAGATACACCTGAGATTCGCCCGTCGTCGCGAGGTGTTGCCGGATGGTGCGCGCCACCACATCGCGCGGCGCGAGTGAACCGAGCGGATGCGCCAGATCCATGAAGCGCCGCCCCGCGGCATCGACCAGCACCGCTCCTTCGCCGCGCAACGCCTCCGTGATGAGAAACGGCGCACCATCGCGCGGGAAAAACACCGTCGGATGAAACTGCACGTATTCGAGGTCGATCACGCGCGCACCCACGCGATACGCCATCGCCACGCCGTGTCCGACACTGCCGGGCTGATTCGTCGTGTGCAGAAAAACCCCGCCGAGCCCGCCGGTGGCGAGAATCGTCTTCTTCGCGACAAAGGCGACGACTTCGCCACTCGCCGTGTCGAGCGCGTAGCAGCCGAAACACGTCAGTGGCTCGTAGCGATCGCGCGGATCCGCGGCATTGTGCGAGAGCGTGAGCAAATCAATCGCCACGTGGCCGGTGCGCCGCTTGATGCCGCGCGTCGCGTCCACGCGCGCGGCGATGGCAGAAAGGATGGCGTGTCCGGTCGCGTCCTTGCGATGAATGATGCGTCGCTCGTGGTGACCGCCCTCGCGGGTAAAATCGAGTTCGCCCGACCGTTCGCGATCGAACGGCACGGCGAGTTCATCGAGCAACATTTCCTTCACCGCCGCCGGGCCCTCGCCCACGAGCAAGTCGATCGCGGCGGGATTCGCCGTGCCGTCGCTGGCCGCCAGGATGTCCGCCGCGAGCGAGCCGGCGGCACCGGTCGGATCGTAGATGATGCCGCCCTGCGCCCAATCGCTATTGGCGTCGAGGGGCGCGCCGAGGGAAAGCAACTCGACCGCGAGACCCGCCCGCGCCGCGTGCAACGCGTAAGCCGAACCGGCGAGCCCGGCGCCGAGCACGAGACAATCCGTGGCGATGATTTTCACGCGAGCCGCTCCCGCAAATCGAGACTGAGGTCGGCCGCCGCGACCGAATGTGTCAGCGCGCCGACGCTGATCAAATCCACGCCCGGCAGGGCGAACCGGCGCAGCGTCTCGTAACGCACGCCTCCGGAAACTTCGACCGTCGCGCGGCCGGCGATGAGTTTCACCGCGGCGCGGATGCGGGCGGGCGTCATGTTGTCGAGCAGGATGATGTCGGCGCGTGCCGCGACGGCTTCGCGCACTTCGGCGAGCGACTTGGCCTCCACCTCGATCTTCATGCCACGCGGTGCGACGCGGCGGCAGCGTTCGACGGCAGCGGTCAGCGAGCCCGCGGCGGCAATGTGATTGTCCTTGATGAGCACGAGATCCCGCAGCGACATGCGGTGATTGTGCCCGCCACCGGTGCGCACGGCGTATTTTTCCAACGCGCGCCAGCCCGGCGTCGTTTTGCGCGTATCGACGATGCGGACACTGGTGTGCTTCACCGCGTCGGCGTAGCGGCGGGTCTGCGTCGCGATACCCGAAAGGCGCTGGAGAAAATTCAGCGCGGTGCGCTCCGCGCCCAAGAGCGCCGCCGTCGGTCCCTCGATCCGCATCACTTCGGCGCCGCGGTGCGCCCGGTCGCCGTCGCGCGCGAGGAGCGTTGTCTGGAGGCGCCGGTCAACGCGCCGGAAGACCGCGGCGGCAATGTCGAGCCCGCAGACGACCAGGTCCTGCTTCGCATCGATCACCGCTCGACTGCGGTGTCCGCGAGGGAAAATTGCCCGGCTGGTGACGTCGTGGCTCACGGCGTCCTCGGCGAGGGCGAGCGCGATGAGTCGGTCGGCGCGGGGAGTCGTCAGCGGGTTTGTCATATAATAGATGACAACATGATTGGGGGGGGCGATCAGTCCTTCGGCGCCAGCTCGAACATACGTTCAATGCTGCGCAAAGCGCGGTGGCGGATGTCCTCGTCGAGCGTGATGATTTGTTCCGGGTGAGGCGCAACGAGCGCGGCGCGGATTTTCTCGAGCGAGTTCATCTTCATGTAGGGACAGAGCCGGCAGCCGCCGATGAAGCGCTTTTCCGGATCCTCGACTTGGAGGCGGCCGACAAGACCGCATTCCGTGAGCATGAGAAAATATGGCGCGGCGGTCGTGCGCACGTAGTTCATCATGCCGCCAGTGCTGCCGACGTAATCGGCCGCGGCGGCGACTTCCGGCGTGCACTCCGGATGCGCGACGACTTTCAGACCGGGAAAACGCGCACGCGCATCCGCGACGGCCGTCGCGTCGAAGACATCATGCACGATGCAGGTGCCATCGGAGGTGATGATTTCCTTGTCCACGCCGCGGCGCTTCAATTCGTCGCGGACGTTCTGGCCCATGAGACGGTCCGGCACAAAGAGGATGCGCCGCTGCGGCAGATGCGCGATGATGTGGTGGACGTTGCCCGACGTGACACAGACATCGGACTCGGCCTTCACCTCCGCCGTGCTGTTGATGTAACAGACCACCGCGGCGTCGGGGTAGGCGGCCTTGAGCTCACGCAACTGGTCGCCGGTGAGAGAGTCCGCCAGCGAACAACCAGAGCCGCGATCGGGCACCAGCACGGTCGCGGCGGGCGAGAGGATTTTTGCGGTCTCGGCCATGAACACGACCCCGGCAAACACGATCGTCTTCGCGCGCGCCTCGCGCGCCTTCAGGCTGAGAAAGTAGGAGTCGCCCTTGAAATCCGCGACGCCGTAGATGATTTCCGGCTCGACGTAGGAATGGGCGAGGATGACGGCGTCCTTCTCCTGCTTGAGGCGGTTGATTTCGAGCGTGAGCGGCGCAATCCGCCGGCACGCCTCGAAGTTCCACGTGCGGCCGGGTTCGCAATCGACGTTCAGCAGCAGCCGAAACAGGCGTTCGGCTTCGGCATCCACCGGTGTGGGAGCGGTCAACATAGGCAGCGCAACCTACGCCTCACCCGAGGCACGTCAAAACCCGACATGACCGCAGGAAATTTTTCCTGGGACCGCGTGAGGGTTCGCGCTCAATCGACGATCTCGGCGACGAGATCCGCTTCGACGGCGGCGTTCAGCGGCAATTCGGAAACGCCGACGGAGGTGCGCGCGTGCCGGCCGGCGTCGCCGAAGACGGCCACAAACAGGTCCGACGCGCCGTTCATCACGGCGGGTTGCTGCGTGAAGCCCGGCGCGGAATTGACGAAGCCGCCGACGCGCACGATGCGCTTCACGCGCCGCAAGTCGCCGAGTTCGGCCTTGAGATTCGCAATGAGCGAGAGCGCCGCGCGTTTCGCCGCCTCGGCACCATGTTCGACGGTGAGCTCGCCGCCGACTTTGCCGGCGATGACCCGGCCCGCCGCGTCGCGCCCGATGTTGCCGGCGAGAAAAAGGAGATTCCCCGTGCGCACGGCCGGCACGTAGTTCGCCACCGGGGCGGAGGTAGGAGGCAGCGCGAGATCGAGCGCGGCGAGATTTTCTTCCGGTGTGGCCGCGTGGAGCGCGCCGGTGACGAGGATCAGCAGGGCGAGGAGGCAATGCGGCTTCATGCGCGCAGGCTCGCGCGGCTGGCGGGGTTTGGCAACGTCGCCTTGGAATAAGCCGCGGGAGCGTTTCTCCTACAGCCATGCTCAAACTGTCGTTGTCCGCGGGGTTGCTCGGGTTTTTGGCGTTCGTGTTCTCTCCTGTCGCCAGTCCGGCGGCGGAGCCGCTGGGTGTCGGCGCGCCCGTGCCGGCTGCGCTCGTGCGCACGGTCGAGGGCGAGCAGGTCGAATTGCGCACGGTGCTTGGCGGGCGACCGACGGTGCTGATCTTTTATCGCGGCGGTTGGTGCCCTTATTGCACAAAGCACCTCGCCGCCCTGGCGGAGATCGAGGGAGAATTGCGCGCTACGGGATTTCAAGTGGTGGCATTGAGCCCGGATCGGCCGGAGAAATTGCGCGCGAAACCCTCACATGCCGGCCTCAACTACACCTTGCTTTCAGACAGCAAAGCGGAGGCGATGCGGGCGTTCGGCATCGCGTTTCGCGTGGAGGATGCCCTCGTGGCGACCTATAAAAATTCCTACGGCATCGATCTCGAAGCGGACTCCGGTGAATCGCACCACCTGCTGCCGCATCCGGCAGTTTTTCTCTTCGACGCGACGGGCGTGACGCGCTTCGCCCACGTCAACCCGGACTACAAGCTGCGGTTGAGCGGCGAGGAAATTCTCGCCGCGGCACAGTCGGCGAAGGCTCCCGCGCGCTGACGGACAAGCCCACTCCGCGCCCCGCGGGTGCGGGTCCACCACCACGCTCAGGCGTTGAGCTGCGGACGCGTCGGCTCCGGCCAATCGACGTGGAAGAATTTTCCGCGCGGCTGGTCAACGCGCTCGTAGGTGTGCGCGCCGAAGTAGTCGCGTTGCGCCTGCAGCAAATTCGCGGGTAGGCGCGCGGAGCGGTAGCTGTCGTAGTAGGCGAGGGCGGACGAGAACGTCGGCGCCGGCACGCCGCACTCGGCGGCAAGCGCGACGACCTTGCGCCAGTTGGCCTGCGCGTTCTTCACCGTCTTGTTGAAATACGGATCGAGGAGCAGGTTCGCGAGGTCGGGCTTCCGCGCGTAGGCTTCGGTGATTTTCTGGAGGAACGCCGCGCGGATGATACACCCGCCGCGCCAGATCTGCGCGATCTCGCCGAAGTTGAGCTTCCAGTTGTATTCCTGTTGCGCGGTGCGCATGAGCTGGAAGCCCTGCGCGTAGGAACAGATCTTCGAGCAGTAGAGCGCATCGTGGATCGCCTGAATGAGTGCCTTCTTCGAGCCGCGGTATTTTTTCGCGGGGCCTTTCAGGATTTTCGATGCAGCGACGCGTTCTTCCTTAATCGCGGAGATGCAGCGGGCGAACACCGCCTCGGCAATCGTCGGCGCGGGGACGCCCATGTCGAGGGCGTTGGTCGAGGTCCACTTGCCAGTGCCTTTCTGGCCCGCGGTGTCGAGGACGACATCGACGAAGGCCTTCCGTTTGGTCACGGGATCTTTTTGGCGAAGAATGTCGGCCGTGATCTCGATCAGAAAGCTGTCGAGCGCGCCCTGGTTCCACTCGCCAAAAATCTCCGCTTGTTCCGCCGGCTTGAGGCCGAGCAGGCCGGACATGAGCGCGTAGGCCTCACAAATCATCTGCATGTCGCCATACTCGATGCCGTTGTGGACCATCTTCACGTAGTGGCCCGCGCCGTTTTCGCCGATGTAGGTCGTGCAGGGCACGCCCCCCGTGACAGGCTGGCCGGGCTTGGCGCCGGGGATCGGCTTGCCGGTCTTCGCGTCCACCTTCGCGGCGACGGCTTCCCAGATCGGTTTCAGCTCCGCAAACGCCGCCGCGTCGCCGCCGGGCATGAGCGACGGACCGAAGCGCGCGCCTTCCTCGCCGCCGGAAACGCCGGAGCCGATGAAGCGCAGATTCTTTTCACGCAGCGCCTTTTCGCGGCGGATCGTGTCGGTCCACAGCGCGTTGCCGCCGTCGATGATGATGTCGCCCGGCTCGAAGACCGCGACGAGGCCGTCGATGACGGCGTCGGTGGCCTTGCCGGCCTGGACGAGGATGATCGCTTTGCGCGGCTTCGCGAGCGACGCGGCGAATTCCTGCAACGTCTTCGTGGCGACAAGGCCGCCCGGCGTGGCCGGGTTTTCGGCTACGAACTTGTCGGTTTTCTCGGTGGTGCGGTTGTAAACCGAGATCCGGAAGCCGTGGTCGGCGATATTCAGCGCGAGGTTCTGACCCATGACGGCGAGGCCGATGAGTCCGATATCAGAATGCGTCTTGGCCATAAGCGACGCGCAACCTAATCGGCGGTGCCCGAAAGACCAAACTAAACACGGACGATGACGCGGTATAAGCCGACTCCGGACTCCGCCTGAAGCTGCCGTCGTCGGGGACGGCACTTCGTTCATTGCTGAACTTCAGCGCGACTGTTTGTTCGAATACGAACCGGCACTCGGGAAAAACGGCGCGATCTTCTCAACGATCGGCGTCATCCACCGCGGCTCGTTGCGGTTATAGACCCACGAGAAAAAGAAAACGGTCACGACCACGAAAACGACGACGCCGAGAAGGATCTTGTTCATCTTCGCGACGGTGCGGAGGATGACGACGACCGCGATGAGGGCGGCGATGGCGATGCCGAGCTTCAGCCACGTGGCGGGCGGAATCGTCTGCACTTTTTCGAGTGCGGAAGCGGCGAAGAGGAACATGGCACACCGCTAGACGGAACCGCGCGGGACACGAGCGGAATTTGGAATGGCCGCGAGATTCACGACCGTTTGCCAACCCGGGTGAGCGTCACTTCACCGCCAGTTTCGCCAGGTAGGCCGCCGGACCGGAGCCCTTGCCATAACCGACCGCCTTGCCGAGTTCCTTCCCGTGCGCGTCGAACACGAACAACGTCGGGAAACCCGGGATCGCATACTGCTCCTTGAGGCGCATCAGTTTTGCCAGCTCGGGGTTCGCCGCGATCTTCTCCGGCGTGCGCTCCTTCGAGGTCGGATAATCGAGCTTCACCAGCACCTTGTCCTTCGCCCACGCCGCGAACTCCGCGGACGTCAGCACCTCGGCGTGCAGCGCCTTGCACGGCGGGCACCAGGTGGAGCCGGTGAATTCGACCACGAGCTGCTTGTTTTCGGCGGCGGCCCGGGCCTTGCCGGCATCGAGATCAGTGAGCCAGCCGTCGTAGGCGGCGAGCGGCAGCGAAAACAGCGAGACGAGAGCAGCCAAAGCGAACAGGGAGCGAAGTTTCATATGACTGAGACGGTTGACGGTGGATTTTCCGGGTAGGGAAATTTTTTGACGCGCAGAGGACCTGCGCGCCACCTGTTCAGTAGCGGCGCGCCATGCCGAGGTAGTCGAGTAACCACGCTTCCTGCCAAATGCGGAAGCGGCCTTCGGGTGTAATCTTGCCGTGCTCCTCGCGGTCCGCGTGCGGCAGCAGGAATCCGAGCTCGGTGTTCACCTGCTCCATGTTCTGTTGCTGGCGATTGAGGTCGTCGAGCGGATCGGTTTCCCACGCGACCGGTGTTTCGCCGGCGTCGGCCATGCGCTGCAGATGGCGCGCGACCATGCGTGGCAGCGAACGCCGCCACGGATTGCGCTCGATGAACCAATTCTCCGGATAGAAGCCGCCGAAGGGCAGAAAGAAATTATCCGTCACGTAGCGCCGCCCGCTCTGCGTTTCCGTCGAGAGGCTGTAACACACCGTGATGGCTCCGCTGTCCTGTGGCAGGAACGCCACCTGCAAACGCAACGTGTGATCGTGATTCTGGTAAACCGACACGCGCAGCCAAATGCCGCCGCCGACCTCGGCCTTCAGTGCCTGCGCGGGCGTGAAGCGATTATCGCGCAGCCAGTCGCGCACCTTCAGCAGCCGTTCCTGCACCGGCCACTCATCGCCCGTCGTGTTCGCGGTGAACTTCGGAAACAGCGGCAACGGACTCAGGCTGATGGCGGAAACGCGCAGCCAGTTGAAACCGGACTCGAGCAGGAACCAAAGAAGGAACGCGCCCGCGGCGATCACCCAGTAGGACCGGTCGATCCAGCTGAAGCGCGCGTTCGTCTCCGCCACGAAGAGGGCGAACAAAATCCAGCGCAGCCAGCGGATGGGGATGGCGAGCAGCGGCGATGCCACGCGCAGGTTGATGTAGAACAACACCAGCAGCAGGGCGGCGGCGGGCGCGAGGATGAGCGTGAGCATCTCCGTCATGGCGCTTCACTGGGACAACCGTGCCGCACGCGCAGTTGCCCGGGGATTCTCCGACTCAACTCAGGCGGACCGGCATGATGACGCACACGAAACTCTCGAGCGTCTTGAACACACCGGGGCTGACCTCGTCCTTCACCTCGAAGAACACCTCGTCCTTCGTCAGCGCGCGGAGCGGGTCCATGATGAATTGCGGGTTGAACGCGACCTGCAGATCCGGGCCGCTGTAGGAAATCGCCATCGACTCGTGCGACTCGCCGAAGTCCGGCGACGACGCCGTGATCTCGAGCAGGTTGGACGACATCTTGATCTTCACGGAATTCGACTTCTCCGACGTGACGAGTGCCGCGCGGTGCACGCACTGGAGGAACAACTCGCGCTCGAGCTTGATGCGCTGATGCGTCTCCTTCGGGATGACCTGCTGATAGTTCGGGTAGTTGCCCTCGACGACCTTCGAGAAGAGATAAATCGCGTCGGTCAGGCCGGAGTTGTCCTTGTTCGTGTCGATTTGGAAGGCGGCGCGGCGCTCGTTGAACGAGATCTTCAGCTTGTCGCCCTTGCCGAGCAGGCGGAGCAGTTCGGCAACGGTCTTCGCCGGCAGGATGATCGCACCGGAGCTGTTGGCGGGCACGGGCATTTCCTTCGACACGAGAGCGAGGCGGCGGCCGTCGGTGGCGACGAGCGCAAGCTTGCCGTCCTTGAAGTTGAAATAGACGCCGTTGAGGATGTAGCGCGTCTCGTCGGTCGATTGCGCATAGGCGACGTTGCCGAGCATCCCGGCGAG
>PNJQ01000009.1 GCA_013821985.1 Opitutus sp. | reverse complement strand
CTGCCGGTTTCGACGAGGATGGAGGCAATGATGGTGAGCGAGCCGCCGTCTTCGGTGTTGCGCGCCGAAGCGAACAACTGGCGGGGCTTTTCCAACGCGCGGACGTCCAAGCCGCCCGAGCCGGTGCGGCCGGAGTTTTTCTGCGTGTTGTGTGCTCGGGCGAGGCGGGTGAGAGAATCGAGGAAGAGCACGACGTCCTTGCCGGCTTCGACGAGGCGCTTCGCGCGCTCGATGCAGAGGTCGGCGACGCGGATGTGGTTCTCGACGGATTCGTCGTTCGACGAGGCCCAGACTTCCGCGGGCACGCTGCGTTTGAAATCGGTGACTTCCTCGGGGCGCTCGTCCACGAGGAGAATCATGACGTGGCACTCCGGGTGATTCTCGAGGACGCCGAGCGCCATGTCGCGCAGCATCGTGGTCTTGCCGGTGCGGGGCGGGGCGACGATGAGGCCGCGCGTGCCTTTGCCGATCGGGCAGAAGAGATCGACGACGCGGGTGGTCATGCGACCGTCCTTCAACTCGAGCTTGAGGTGCTCGTTCGGCGTGATCGTAAGCAGATTCGGGAAATCGAGCATCTTGCGGCGCTCGTCCACGTCCATGCCGTCAACCTTCTCGATGAACCGCACCTTGGGATTCGGGAAGCGCGGGTCGGGCGTCGCTTGCGCGGTGACGAGGCTGCCCTGGTTCAGCTTAAAGCGGCGGATGAGTTCGCGCGGAACGAACGGATCGGTCGGGCGGCGTTTGCCGTAGCGATTGAGATCGAGCAACTGGCCGTTGCGGCTGTTGTCGATGTCGAGGATGCCTTCGACGCGGATCGAATTATCCGGCTGCTGCTGGGGCGGCTGGGCCGGATTCTGGTCGGAAGCCTGCGACGCCGGAGCGTCAGGCTGTTTTTCATTTTCCATACAAAGCAAGTTTAGGGAGCTGCCGAGACTTGACCGCTAATCCGGGGGAGCCATTTACTCCCTGCGTCGCTTCAACCCCAATAAGAGGAGAAACTTGTGACGGACCAAACGATTACCTCAGTGTCCCGGGAGAGTAGAATTTTCAAACCCTCAACCGAGTTCCAGGGCCAAGCAAACCTTGGCAGCTTCGCGAGTTACCGTAGGCTCTACGCGGAGTCTGTCAACGCCCCAGATAAATTCTGGTCCAAACAGGCTAAGGAGCACCTCGTCTGGCGAAAGCCGTTCAAAACCACGCTGCAGTGGAAGCCGCCCTTCGCCAAGTGGTTCGTCGGCGGCAAGTTGAACGTCGCGGAAAATTGCCTCGACCGCCACCTCGGCACCGCGCGCGAGAACAAAGCCGCGATCATCTTTGAAGGCGAACCGGGCGACGTCCGCACGATCACTTATCGTCAGCTCTATTTTCACGTCTGCCGTTTTGCGCACGTTTTGGAAAACATGGGCATCAAGCCCGGTGATCGCATCGCGATTTATTTGCCGATGATTCCCGAGGCCGTCGTCGCGATGCTCGCGTGCGCGCGCGTCGGCGCGGTGCACACCGTCGTGTTCGGCGGATTTTCCCCCGAGGCGCTCAAGGATCGCATCAACGATTGCAAAGCAAAGGTCGTCATCACCGCCGACGGCGGCTGGCGTCGCGGCAAGATCGTCGAGCTCAAGGCCAACGTCGATAAAGCCATCGAGGGCACTCCGACCGTGCAGTCGGTCCTCGTCGTCAAGCGCACTGGACAAGACGTGGCCATGGCCGAGGGTCGCGACACGTGGTGGCGCGAGGCTTGGCAGGGCGCGCCGAATTTCCACGACGCCAAGGCGTTCGATTCCGAGCACCCGCTCTTCATTCTCTACACCTCCGGCTCCACCGGAAAACCGAAGGGCGTGCTGCACACTTCCGCCGGCTACCTGCTCGGCGCGAAGCTCTCCTCGCAATACGTCTTCGATCTCAAGGACAGTGATCGCTACTTCTGCACCGCCGACATCGGCTGGGTCACGGGCCATAGTTACGTTGTTTACGGTCTGCTCTCGAACGGCTCGACGATCTTCCTCTACGAGGGCGCGCCCAACCAGCCGGAGCCCGACCGTTTCTGGCAAATGATCGACCGCCACGGCATCACGATCCTCTACACGGCGCCGACCGCCATCCGCGCGTTCATGCGCTGGGGCGATGCCTACGTGCTGCGTCACCGCCTCGACTCGCTGCGCCTGCTCGGCTCCGTCGGCGAGCCGATCAATCCCGAGGCGTGGATGTGGTATCACAAGATGATCGGCAAAAAGAAATGCCCGATCGTCGACACCTGGTGGCAGACCGAAACCGGCTCCATCATGATCACGCCGCTGCCCGGCGTCACTCCAACCAAGCCCGGATCCGCCACGCTGCCTTTCTTCGGCGTGCGGCCGATGGTCGTCGATAGCGACGGCAAGGAAGTCCCGCGCAACAGCGGCGGCAAACTCGTCATCACGCAACCGTGGCCCTCGATGCTCCGGACGCTTTGGGGCGACGACGAGCGATTCAAGAAGGCGTATTTCTCGGAGTTCCCCAACCACCCGCATTACTACTTCACCGGCGACGGTGCACGGCAGGACAAGGACGGTTACTTCTGGATCGTCGGTCGCATCGACGACGTGCTCAACGTCTCCGGCCACCGCATCGGCACGGCGGAGATCGAGAGCGCGCTCGTCTCGCATCCGCTCGTCGCCGAAGCCGCGGCGGTCGGTCGCCCCGACGAGTTGAAGGGCCACGCGCTTGTCGTCTTCGTCACCCTCAAGCAGGGCCACGAACCCACCGAAGCGCTGAAGGAAACGCTCCGCGCGCACGTCGCGAAGGAGATCGGCGCCCTCGCGCGTCCCGATCAAGTGCGCTTCGCCGCGGGTTTGCCGAAAACGCGCTCCGGAAAAATCATGCGTCGCCTGCTCAAAGAGCTCGCGACCTCCGGCGAAATCAAAGGCGACACCACGACGCTCGAAGATTTCTCCGTCATCGCAGCCTTGAAGTCGGACGACGAGTAATGAACCGGAGTGCGCGATTTCCACTTGGAGTCTCAGTTTTGGTGCTGCTCTCGTTTGGACTACTTGGCTGCATCGATCGCGAAGCAGAGCGGGTGGAGATAGCGACCCTCGACTTGGCTGCGATAGCGGACGCGCTTGAGCGATTTCGCACGGCATACGGCGATTTTCCGCGCGTTCCGGTGGACACTCTGGGCGAGTCGGATATTCTTTCTTCTTCTCGGCTGTGGGCGTCGCTCGCGGGCTGGCGAGGAGACACGATGTCGGACGCTCGTCTGGAGGCGCGCCAGGCAGACCTCACCACAACGTTGAGTAGAGTGTCTCTCGCTAAAACGGAGGACGCGAGATCAGGACATCGGTCTTTCCCGATCGACCCTTGGGGCAATCCGTATCGCTACTTCTATTTGCCGCACATGAGCCGGTATGAACTCTATTCTGCCGGACCAGATGGCGACGCGATATTTGGGAATCCCCGTGATCGCGGCCTCAAACGCGACGGACGGGCTGTGAACGAGGACAATATTTTCCCGCCTGGGTCGCGTGAACAGCAGCCTTGAAGTCGGACGACGAGTAAGCCTGACTTCGCTTGCGGTTTTTGCTCCGGGCCAGGCGACCGCGCCTGGCCCGATGTATTTTCCGCCCCGACCGCTCTGCTCCCCCGTGCTCACGCGGGCGCACCGCGTGCGTTGCCACGGCAAGGTTGACCACCGAGCTTTCACGCTGCTCGAGCTGCTTGCGGTGATCGCAATTTTCGCGGTGCTGGCGAGTATGGTGATCGGAGTGGGGCGGCGTGCAGCAGAGCACACGAAAGTGGCCCGCGCCCAAGCCGAGCTCGCCGTCCTCTCCGCCGCCCTTGAATCCTTCAAGCGCCACCATGGGGATTTTCCGGCGACGGACGACGCGAGTCGGCTGTTGCAAGCGTTGATCGGCAAAGCCGGGCCGGCAGGCATCATCGCCACCGTGCCCGGGCGCGCTTTCATCGTATCCGGGCAGTTCACGATCGCGCGAGCCGTCGCCCTCGAAACGCCCTGCGATCCGTTCAGCGACGCGAGCGCCGTGCTGCTCGACCCGTGGCTTCGGCCCTATCGCTACGCCTACAAGACGCCGGCGCCGTGGACGAATCCATCTTTCGTGCTCTACAGCGCCGGACCAGACGGAGAGGACTCGCCCGCGTTGCTCGGGGGCGGTTTCCCCGACGGCGCGCCCGCCGCGAACGTCGATAACCTTTACGCGCTTCGGAATTGATGAAGTTTTCCGCGTTCAGCCCTCCGCGCTTGGCCATCGACGCCACCTGCTCCGCTCGAGAGAAGGGTGGCGCCAAGCGCCGGGGCAGGTCGATCCGCCGCGGCCTTGGCCAAGGCGCGTTCACCCTCCTCGAACTTCTCACTGTCATCACCATCATCGGCATTCTCGCCGCGTTGATCTTTCCAAGCGTGGGCGCGGCGCGCAAAGCCGCGAACCGCGCGAAAACAAAAGTGCAGTTCAGCCAATGGGTCGCGGCCATCGAATCGTTCCGGAGCGAATACGGCTACTATCCGACATTCGATGCGAGCAACCTCGTCAACGGTGGCGCCCCAACGACGCTGAGCGGCGATCACTTGTTCCACGACCTGCTCGCAGGCAAGAAGCGCGACGGCACCGCGCCGGGCACGACCGCGTCCACGTCGGCGGGAAACCAGAACCGCAAGCGCATCGCGTTCCATTCCTTCGGCGACAGCGAATTCACCGCCCCCGACGGCCCGTTTCCCTATCTGCTCAGGGACGCATTCGAAAATCTCTCGATCGCCGTGCTGGTGGACAAAAACCTCGACGGAAAAATCGATGCTACTGACTACGCAACCTTCCCCGCGGTCGCGCTGAGCGACGGCACGACTGCGCGGCCGACGGCCGGCGGCCCAACGACCGACTTCCCGGCAAGCGGCGTGCGCGCCGGGGCAATCTTCTATTGCGCCCATCCGCACGCCACATCGGCCATGCCGGAGTTCATCTTCAGTTGGAAATGAGCGTGACCGCACCCAGCCGCACGACGTCGGGGTTTACGTTGCTGGAGCTGCTGGTGGTCAGCGGACTGATCGCGGGATTGGCCGCACTCATGTTGCGCGGCTATTCCTCCACGAGCGGCGTCGCAATGCGCCAGACCGAGAGCGCGCTCGGGGCAAAGCTCACGCTGGCTCGCTCGACTGCGATCAAACTCGGCCGCCCCGTGCGACTCGTCGTGAATCTCGATTCGGCGAACCCCGACGAGCGGCTCGCGCTCGTGGCGTTGCTCGCGCAGGACCGCTCCGACGGCAGTTGGAATTTGTTGGCGCCGCCGCTGCGCCTCGGCGCCCAAGTGCGGATCGTGCCGGAGTCGTCTGTGCCCGCCGCGAGCGGAGTCGCCTGGCCGGCCCAGGTCGTGAGCCGATGGAGTGCGACGGCGGCCATCGCCCCCGCCGGTCTGCCGCCGGGTCATTACGGCTACTTGGAATTTTCCGCGTCGGGCGGCCTCTTCGGGAATCCGAAGCTCGTGTTCTCGATCGTCGAGCGCCAGGCGCTCGCCTTCACCTTCAACTCCCCGGACCAGGTGCGCTGCTTTTTGGTGCGCGGGTCGGGCGTGGCGACGCTCTTCAAGGAAGCAGCGAGCATCCCATGACACGCTGCCGCAGTTTCAGTCTGATCGAAGTGGTGATTGCGATCGGCGTGGTCGCGATGGGAGTCACGGTGGTCCTCGGTTTGATGGCGGCAGCAGTCAAAATGGTGGGCGAAGCCTCGGACCGGCACGGTGCCGAACGTGCGCTCGCGTCTGGCGTGGCCGAACTCGAACGCCTCGGCTTCAGCGCGGCCACGGCGCGTCTCACGGCGGCAACCGCTGAGCCGGCGGAGGAGAATCGTTTTTTTGAATCGCACGACGGCAACCGGTCGGGGTGGGGCGGCGCAGTGGCAGCGAGCGCCCGCTTCTACGCTGTGACAGTTCACCGCGTGGAAAACGTGAGCCCATCCGCCGGTGACGCCACCGGACGCGGTGTCGCGGTGCTGCTGCGGGTCGAATGGCCGGCGGGCGCGGCGGAGCGCTCCGCCATCCAGCTCACTCACGTCCTGTTGCGATGACATCGTTCCGTCCACCCTCGTCGCGCGCGTTCACGCTGCTCGAACTGCTCGTCGCGGTCACAGTCGGCGCCTTCGTGGTCGCGCTCTTGCTCTCGGTCGCGATTTCGGCGTCGTCGCTTTGGACCCGTGCGAGCGGTCGCGTCGCGACGGCGGCGACGGCGCGGGCGGTGCTGGACCAGATCGAAAGTGACTTGCAAGGCGCGGTGTTCCGCGAGGATGGCAACGTCTGGCTTGCCGCTTCCGTGCTCACGACGACGACCAATTCCGGGAGCTGGCTCAACTCGAGCGCGAGTCGCCCCGCCACCGACTCGTTGGTGCTCACGGCGCCTTCCATCGAGGACGACCGCTTCGGCGTCGGCGGCACGTGGTTGCGTTTTTTCACTGACGTGGGAGGGCAGAGCACGGCAAATCTGCGCGCGGTCGCTTACCAGATCGTGCGCCGCGCGCAGTCGAGCGCGCCCGGAGCCGAGGTCGGCTATTTGCTATTCCGTTCGGTCGTGAGCGACGCGAACACGTTTGCGGCGGGCTATAATCTCGACCCCGCGGGCGGCGGCTACCGCACGGCGAGCGCGACCACCGGAAATGCCGGCAACGTCATCCGTCCGCCGCTCGACACGGTGCTCGCGGATCACGTGGTGGATTTCGGCGTGCGCTTTTTTCGTCTCGGCCCCGACGGGCTGAAACCGCTTTTCCCGGCGACGTCCGCGGGCGAATGGTCCAATGCGGAACTCGTGCACCTCGTCCGCCTCGGCGCCACCGGCACGACCGACACGGCTCAGCCGGAAGTCGCGGAAATCATGATTCGCATTCTGACCGAGGAAGGCGTGCGGCTGTTGCGCAACTTCGAGAGTCCACCTCCTGGCCTCGTGCGCACGGGCACATGGTGGGAAATCGTCGCGCGCCATTCGCACGTTTACTCCCGCCGCGTCGTGCTCACGCAGGGGGCCTCATGACCGCGTCTCGTCCTCTCCACGGCTTCGCGCTGCTCCTCACGCTCGCCTTGCTCAGTCTCGTGTTGTTGTTGCTGTTCGGCCTCGTTGCGGTCGTCCGCCTCGAGACGCAAGCCGCGGCGAACGCGACGGAACTGGCCCAGGCGCGCGCCAATACCCGCCTCGCCGTGCGGCTCGCCCTCGGTCAGCTGCAACGCTACACCGGCGGAACCGGCGTGGTGACCGCGCGGGCCGACGTGGCCGGCGGCACGTGGAGCTCGCCGGCTTGGACCGGCGTGTGGAACGATAGCGATGCCGGTGGCGCCGTGACCTGGCTCGTGAGCGGAAACGAGAACGTGCCGCTTGCCCTTGCGCCGGACATGGCGCTGACGAGTGCCGATGATATCTTCCTGCTTCAGCGAAACCTCGCCCCCAGCGAACACGTGAAGGTGCGCAAGGTGCCGATCGACGCCGTGCGGCCCGGCGAGACGGGCGTTCGCACGCTCGGGCGCTACGCGTATTGGGTAGGCGACGAGAGTCTCAAGGTGAGCATGAACGTCCGCACCGATTTCGCGCCACCGTCGGGCTTCGCCACTTACCCCGTGCCGCGCACGCAAGCGGTGGTCCCGACGATCGTCGCGGCATCGACGAATGCCGCGCGCACGAAACTTCTCACGGTCGATCAGCTGCTGCTCGCGCCGTTCAACGTGAACGGCAACACGATGAACAACACGCTTTGGTCCGTCGCGACCGCCGCGGCCCCGCGGCTTCATTTCGCGGCCCTGGGCGCACCGGAGCTGATTCCGGGGAGCTTCAACGCCAACTCGCGCGCTCAGCTCGCGTGGAGCGCCTACCTCGACAACCTGCCTCTGACCGTGAGCAGCGCGACTGCGTTCGCCGCCATTCGCGACGCGGAGCGACCCTTTCGCTCGCTCTCGAACTTTCAGCACAAGCTCGCGTCGAACCCCGCCTGCGGGGCGACGAATGCCGCGATGATTCTCAGCCACCTCGCGCCAATCCTCGGAGTCCGTGGCGACACTTTTCTGGTGCGAGCGTATGGCGAAACGCTGAACCCGGCACTTGCCCCGAGCGACGCGAACTCAGTGACGGCCTTCGCCTACTGCGAAGCTCTCGTGCAGCGCACGTCTGCCCCAGCCGGCGCCTTCGGTTACCGCTACGTCGTCGTCTATTTTCGCTGGCTCGGACGCGACGAAATTTGAGGTGGTGCGTCGGGAGCGCGCTCACCCAAACGGCGTAGCTGCCTTTGCCAAGAAACGCGCGGGATTCCGCAACGGGCCGCAAGTGCCGGAGGCGCGTTTGTATGACACTGGGCGCACTCCGCGCAGGCTGTTGGCGCGGGCTCCCCCACAACCTCCGACTCCCGCTCCCATGAGCTCTTTGCTGGCTCCTTCTGTTACTTCTCGCGAGACCGCCACTGCGGTTCGCCCCACCTCACCGCGGTTGCCCGCCGGCCTCTTCTCCGACCGCCTGCTTTCGCTCGGCAGCGAAAACGCCTTCCGCATCGGACCGCAGATCCGCGAGCTCGAACTGGCGGGACACAAGGTCATCAAGTGCAACATCGGCGAGCCTGACTTCCCACTCGCGAAGCACATCGTCGATGAGATCAAGCGCCAGCTCGACCTCGACGCGACGCACTACTGCGATCCGCAGGGGGTGCTGCCACTGCGCGAGTCGATTGCCCGCACGGTGTCGGCGCGCCGCGGCCTGACCATCACGCCGGATCGCGTGGTCGTGTTCCCGGGCGGCAAGCCGCCGATCGGTCTCGCGCAACAGGCTTACTGCAATCCGGGTGACGAAATCATTTATCCGAGCCCGGGGTTTCCCATCTACGAATCGTTCATCTCGTTCATCGATGCGAAGCCCGTGCCGCTGCACCTGCGCGAGGAGGCGGGCTTCAGCTTCGGCGGCGCGGAACTCGAACGGCTCATCACGCCGCGCACGCGGCTGATTTATCTTAACTTTCCCTCGAATCCTACGGGCGGAGTCGCGACGCGCGACCAACTCGCGGAAATCGCGGAGGTCATCCAGCGGTGCGCGCCGGCAAACTGCCGCGTCTATTCCGACGAGATCTACGAAGATATTCTCTTCGACGGTAACGAGCATCACTCGATCGCATCGGTGCCGGGCATGGAGGAGCGCACGCTGATCGTCAGCGGTGTTTCGAAGTCCTTCGCGTGGACCGGCGGGCGCGTCGGCTGGGCGGTGTTCCCGACGGCCGAGGAAGCCGCAGCGTTCAAGAACCTGAACATAAATTATTTTTCCTGCATCCCCGCCTACAACCAGATGGGCGCGGCGGTCGCGCTCGAATCGCCGCTCAGCGTCGGCGAGCAGGCGCGCATGCGCGCTTCGTTTCTCGAGCGGCGCGACTTCATGGTTGCGGGCCTCAACGCCATCCCGGGCATTTCGTGTCGCACGCCCGGTGGCGCGTTTTATCTGTTCCCGAACATCTCCGGCTTTGCGGAGAACATCGGGGCGCTCGCGGCCTACGCGGAAATGCCGGCGGCGCTGCGCGAGAAGACCAGTCCCGCCACCCTCGTGCAGATGTTCCTGCTCTGGCGCTACCAAGTCGCGACGATGGACCGCCGCTCGTTCGGCCGTATCGGCTCCGACGGGATGCACTACCTGCGTTTCTCGATCGCGACGGCCGCGGCCGATTTGAAGCTCGGCCTCGAACGCATCCGCGCGGCCTCGAGTGACCACGAAGGTTTCCGCCAATTCATCCAAGAAGGAGCGCACCTATGCTAACGCACACGCCAGTCATCCCACCCGCCACCGACCTGATGCGCGCCTCCGCCTCGAGCCTCGCGTTCGGACCGCGGCGCGGAATCTACCTCGATGCGGCGGAGCGTCTCACGGTCGAGGGACCGCCGCTCACCGCGAACGAAGTCGAACAGCGCGAGCAATTCGATCTCATCTATCGCACGCTTTGCGCGGTGATGTATAACTACGTGCCGCTTTCCGGTCATCCGGGCGGATCGATCTCGTCGGGGCGCTTCGTATCTTCGCTGCTGTTCGGCGGCGCGATGGACTACGATCTCGCGCAACCGTCGCGCGATGACGCCGATCTCGTCAGCTACGCCGCGGGCCACAAGGCCCTCGGACTCTATGCGCTGTGGGCATTGCGCAACGAAGTCGCACGCATCGCGGCTCCGGAGTTGTTGCCGAGCGACGAAAAATTCCAGCTGCGTCTCGAGGACTTGCTCGGCTTCCGCCGCAACCCCGGCGCCGCCACACCGCTGTTTAAACAATTCGACGCCAAAGCGCTCGATGGCCACCCGACGCCCGCGACGCCGTTCGTGCGGCTCTCGACCGGCGCGTCCGGCGTGGGCCTGCCGGCCTCGCTCGGCCTCGCGTGGGCCGCAGCGGACGTTTACGGCGAGGATGCGCCGCACGTGCACATCGTCGAAGGCGAGGGTGGGCTCACGCCCGGCCGCGTCGCGGAAGCACTCGCAACCGCGGGCACCGCGTCGCTGGGCAACGTCGTGCTGCACATCGATTGGAACCAGGCTTCGATTGACTCGAATCGCGTTTGCCGCGACGGCGCGACCCCCGGCGATTATGTGCAATGGACGCCGGCGGAACTCGCCTATCTCCACGACTGGAACGTCGTCTATGTCCCGGACGGTTTCGACTGGCAGCAGATTGCGATGGCACAGCGTCTCGCGCGCTCCTTCGACAACGGCCAGCCGACGGCAATCGTTTATCGCACGGTCAAAGGCTGGAAATACGGCATCGAGGGCCGCCTCTCCCACGGCGCGGGTCATGCGTTGTGCTCGGTCGGTTTCCACAACGCCGTCGCGCCGCTGCTCGGCGCCGCGCAACCGCCACTCCCGTGCTGCGAACCGGGTTCGCAACGCTGCCAGGCCGGCAGCGACGCCACCGTGGCCGAACAATGTTACTGGGAAGCCCTCCAAGCCGTGCGCGCCGCACTCGTCGATCGTCCGACGCTGGTGGACACGTTTGCCCTGAAGCTGCGCGCATCGCGTGACCGGCTCAACCGGCGCGCGCTGCACGCGCGCCCCGATGCACCGCGCATTGCGGAAGCATTCCCCGTGGCCGCGCAGGCCCAGCATGAAATCCCCGCGCAGCTAAAGTTAGCGCCGGGCACGAAGACGACGCTGCGCGACGAACTCGGGCGCGTGTTCCATCACTACAACAAGGTGACGAACGGCGCACTCGTGATCGCCGCGGCCGACTTGCTCGGCTCGACCAGCATCAACAAAGCGGTCGAGGGATTCGGCACCGGCTTCTATCACCGGCGGACGAATCCCGCATCGCGGCAACTTGCGACCGGCGGCATCGCCGAAGACGCGATGACGGCCATGCTCGCGGGCATCGCGACGTTCGGACACCACACGGGCGCGGGTTCGTCGTATGCCGCGTTTAGCGCGCCGCTCGGGCACATTGCCGCGCGCCTGCACGCCATCGGCAATCACGCGCGCATCTCGCTCGAGGGCGGCGCGAATCGGCCGTTCTTCATCGTGTGTGCGCACGCCGGCCTCAAAACCGGCGAAGACGGTCCGACGCACGCCGACCCGCAATCGTTGCAACTGCTGCAGGATAATTTCCCTCCGGGCGGCATGGTGACGCTGACGCCGTGGGATCCGCAGGAGATTTGGTATCTCGTGTCGGCCGCGCTCGCGCAACGACCCGCGGTCATCGCACCGTTCGTCACGCGTCCGCCGGAGATCGTTGCCGATCGCGAGGCGCTCGGCCTCGCGCCGGCGAGTGACGCCGCGCAAGGCGTCTATCGCCTCCGCACGAGTCGCGAGGGCCGGCATGGCACGATCGTGCTGCAAGGCACGGGCGTCGCGAACGCGTTCGTTTTCCAGACGCTGCCGCGCCTCATCGGCAAGGGCATCGATCCGAACGTCTATGTCGTTACTTCGACCGAATTGTTCGACGCGTTGCCCGTCGCAAAACGCGCCGAGATCTTTCCCGAAGCGCATCAACAGGAGGCGATGGGCATCACGGATTTCACGCTCGCGACGATGATGCGTTGGATCCGCTCCGATCATGGACGTGCGCACACGCTGCATCCGTTCCACCGTGGGCACTTTCTCGGCAGTGGTTCGGGCGCCATGGTGATGGCCGAAGCGGGCTTGGACGGCGCGAGCCAGTTCGAAGCGATCCGCGCTTACGTCGATACACTCTGAGGCACGGCAACGTTCCTCAAAAGAACACGGCGCGACCTGCGTGGAGGTCGCGCCGATGTTTTTGATGGCTCGAAAACGCGGAGTGTCAGCGGCCGCGCCCGCTCAAGCTCGACTCAGGTTTTGCGCAGGCGGAACAGCGAGGCGAGGAAGAGCACCAGGAAGATCACGAAGAGCACCTTGGCGATCGTCGCGGCGGTGCCGGCGATGCCGCCAAAGCCGAGGACACCGGCGGTGATGGAGACAATCAGGAAGAGGAGGGCGTAATAGAGCATGGAAGGAAGGAGCGGAAGTTGAGGCAGCCGATCGAAGGGAAGGCGGCTCAGGTGGACTTGGAACTGCCGAAGAAACCCGCGGCCCCGACCAATGCGGCAACCACGCCGCCCACGAGCAGCCAGATGGTCTTGTCGGTCGGTGCACCGGTGAAGAGACGTGAGAACGCCGAACCGATGGACTCGGAAGCGGAGACGCCGTAGGTGATGAGGACGATGCCGCCGATCAGGAGGACGAGGGAGAGGATGCGATTCATGGGAGGAGGGGAAAATGGGACGGCCCGGATGAACACCCGGGCCGTGGCTTGAGAAATCAGGAGTGGCTCAGCTCTTAACCGTCATGTTGTTGCTGACGGACTTCGCGCCGCGGACGTCGCCGGCGAGTTTCGTGACGAGGGATTTTTCCGCATCAGAAGAAGCGACGCCGGAGACGGACACGATACCGTCGTTGGTGGTGACCTTGGTATTCAGCGCGCTGGTGGCCTGATGGCTGACGAGTGCGAACTTCACCTGGCCGGTGATCGAAGCGTCATCGATCTTCTCGCCCATCGTGGGCTTCGTCGAAGCTTGGACCACGAGGTTGTTCTTCACGGACTTCACGTGGGCAATGTCTTTGGCATACGCGCCGGTGAGTTCCTTCTGCGCCAGATTTTCGGCCGTGCCGGAGAGCGTCACGACGCCGTCCTTCACTTCGACTTTCGTGTCGGTGGCGCTGACGTTGCCCTTGACGAGCAGGCGGCTGCGGATCTTGAAGGCCATCCACGCATCGGAGGTCTCGGGATACGTCGGCGTGACGGTGATGTCGTTCTTCACGCTCAGGACGCCCGGGAGGTTTTCGACGGTGGCCTCGGCCAGACGACGATCATCCTTATCCTGCACGTGTCCCGAAAGGGTGACGATGCCGTCGTTGGCTTTGACCTTCACGTTGGTCTCGAGGACGGTGCGAAAATTATAGGAAGCCTCGGCGGCGGCCTCGATCTTGCGATCCGTCTCCATCGTGGCGAAGAGGGCGAGGGGACTCGCGAGGAGAAGGAGCAATGAGCTGGTGGATTTGAATTTCATGTGAGAGCCCACTCTAGTGGATACCCGCCCCATGCACTATGGGGACAAGACCTACCGGCCGGGCGTGGTGGAGCGCACTGACCGCAGGTGCGGCACCGCGCGCGACATGCGACGCGGCGGCGAGCGCGATGCGCACCGCGACAAGCGCCGGTCCTGCAGGGAGGTGGCGGTCGAAACGTCGGCCGGCCGCGTTGAACCACGAATGGACCCGGAGCACACGCATGGCTGACGCTGCGACGCGTGCCCCGAGCCAGGCATTTAGTGTCCTCTGCGTCGATGCGTGGATCCACGGGAAGGACGATCCAGAAATGCAAAAACCCCTGCCGGTGAAGGCAGGGGTTTAGGCCGATAATCGAGTGGGGCGATCAGAACTTTACCATGACTCCCACCCGCCACTCGCTGAGGATTTTCGACACGCTGCCGGTCTGCACCGAGTAGTCGGCATAGACCAGGGCGCGCGGATTGATCATGACGTCGAGGCCGGCGCTCAACAGGGCGCTGTTGCGCTGCGGAGCGCGGGTGGCGACGCCGTAGTTAACGCCGTTGAACGACGCGTTGATGCGACGGGAGTCGTCGGAGAACTCATGCAGCCAGGCGGCGCGGACGTGCGGCACGATGCCGACGGAACCGACCGTCCAATTCAGCGCGGCTTCCACACCGGCTTCGGAGCGCAGCGAGCGGGCGGACTGCTTGGCCACCGTGGCATTCAAAGCGCCGGCGCCAGTCTCCGTGAAGCCGTTGGCCGTCCAACGGCTGGCGAGCAACCCGATGAACGGCGACAGCGTGGCGGGACCGAATTCGACGTGGCGGCCGCCGGAGATGCCGGCGAGCCACTGATGACCACGCGTGGTGGACGAAGCGGTCGCGGTCGTGCCGGGGAACGCGATCGCGCGCGTGGACTTGTAGTTATCGAAACCATACGCGAGCACCGAGTGCGCGAACAGCGGGCCATCGACCCAGGCCGAGCGGACGCCCAGCATGTTTTCCTTGATCGTCGAGAGGCTGCCCGACCGGCCGAGGTTCGTCACGGATTTGGCGTGCTCGTAGAAGATGCCGACATTCAGGTTGGCATTCATCGCGCGGTCGCCGCCGACGAGTTGCGCCGTGCTGGTGGCCGTCGTCGTGCCGACATCGGCATCGCGGCGCGTGCGGGCGCGGCGTTGGCTGACGTCGAAGTAGAAGTTATCCTGGCCGAGTTGCGCGTGCGGGTTGCTCGCGAGGCGGTCAGCCAGCGCGGTGCCGTGCGCGAACGCGACGCTGGACCACACCTGATAGCCTTGCGGCGACAGAGCGTTCAGCGCGCCGGGGATCTGCGCGGCGACGGGAATCACGTTCAGCGAAGTCGTGATGACGGGAACGCCTTGGCCGGCAGTGCCGACGGCGGTTTGATTCGGCGTCTGCGCGAAGCCGGAGAACGGCAGTTGCGTGAACGCGAGCGTCACCGAGTTCGGCGCGTAGGTGAGGTTCGCGGCGGTTG
The DNA here is from genome assembly GCA_013821985.1 of Opitutus sp. Lineage (GTDB taxonomy): Bacteria > Verrucomicrobiota > Verrucomicrobiia > Opitutales > Opitutaceae > Didemnitutus. Next base: position 53,834 of record PNJQ01000009.1, on the reverse strand, counting down.
CGGCGCTCGTGGTGGTGGCCCCGCTGACGGTGCCGAACGTGCCGGTCACGCCGGTGGTGGCGGTGAGGAACGTATAAGATTGGCCCACGGCGTTGAAGCCCGGCGCGATATCGAACAAGACCGTGCCGGCGAGATTCGCCGAGCCGGTGATGAGCAATTTGTCGAACGAGGTGGCCGACGCGACTTCAATGAAGAGGCTGCCGGTGCTCGTTTGCACATAGTTGCCGATCAGATTGATCGTGCCTGGCGAAGTGCCGGGGCTGAGGCGACCGCGATTGGTCAGATTGCCGAAGATCGTGCCGGACCCGCCGAGGGTGGCGCCGCTGGCGATGGTCGTCGTGCCGAGCCCGCCGGTGAAGATCAACGAGCCGGCCTGGAGATCGAGCGTCGTCGCCGTGGTGTTGGCGAGCGTGAGGACGCCGGTGCCGCGCTTTTCAATTGTGCCGCTGCCGCCGATCGTGCCGCCAAACGTGCCGTTGGAACCTTGATTGAAGACGAGCGTGGCGCCCGAGGCGACCGCGACGTCCTGATTCGTCGGCAGATTGGCGGTGGTGACGATCAGCGAGCCTGTGCTGACGCGCGTGCCGCCGGTGTGGGTGTTGGCACCCGAGAGGGTCAGCGCCCCTGCGCCTTGCTTCACGACTGCGCCGGTGCCGGAGACGACGCCACCGAAGGTGGCGTCGGTCGGTTGGACGAATGTCAGCGTGCTGTTGTTCAGCGTGACACCTTGGTTCGCGGGCAGGCTGGCCACGGCGGCGAGCAAGTCGCCGGAATTGACGATCGTGCCCCCCGTGTAGGTGTTGGTGCCCGTGAGCGTGACGGTCGCCGTATTGATGGTCAGTGACGCCGGCGCGGAGCCGTTCGAGGAATTGCCATCGATCGTCAGGGTGGTGGTCGGGTAATTTGTGCCCGGGACCAGAGTCACACCGGATGAACCGGCGACAAACGCGCCCGGAGTGCTCAAGATGACATTGCCCGTGTAAACGATGACGGGAACGACCGGCGGAACGACCACGGGAACAACTGGCGGAACAACCGGCGGAACGACCGGTGGAACGATCACGATGGGAACCAGCTGGCCGAGACCATTGTAGTCCAAGCCGCCGTCCCAATCGCCGCCACCGGGGCCACCGAGGGGATTGATTGCTCCCGGACCGGCGAATGAGATGGCCGCGAGCGAGAGGGCGCGTGAGCCGCCATTGCCCAGCGTCGTGGTGATGCCCGTGAACGAGATACTGGTGCCCGCAAGGTAATTACCGACGATGGTGTTATTATCGCCGATGCTGATCGCGGTGCCGACGTTCCAATACACGCCGAGGTCGGAGCCACCGTTGGAGCCGAGATTGATGAACGTCACCGTCGAATTCACCGAAGTGGTGAGGCTCGTGCCGATTTGGAAAACCCACGAGACGCCGTTCTGGCCTTGCGCGTCGAGGACGAGTGCGCCCGTTTGCGTCGCGGCGCCGTTGAAGGTATAGACGCCGGCATTCAGCGGCGCCATGGTGCCGAGATCGACGTTGCTGACGTTCACGTTCGAGGGCATCGCCGCGAGCGCGTTTTGTGCTTTGATAAGATCAAGTCGCGCCTGACTCGTGGCACCGCCCGTGGCGATGATCGCAGCGGCAGAACCGCTGAGCGTGTTGCCCGAGACGGTCGCCGGCGGAAAGCCGGTGATGTTGGACGTCGCAGCGGGAGAGAGGCCCACGTTGCCGTTAACGATGGTGTTCGGACCGGGTCCGCCCACGCTGATGAGAGTGCCGCCGAGCAACGCATAATCAGCGGTCGAAAGCAGAACCTGAGCCGATCCTCCGACTGCGAAGACGGCGAAAGCCGCAGCAGTCAGGAGAGATTTATATGTAGGAGTCATGCCCTCCAGAATAGAGGGGCGACGCCTGACCCGATATGGGGACAAACGAGCAGGAGAATCCCCGGGGCAATTGACCCCAGCGATCTTCAGCTCAGATAATCGTCAACTTCACGCCGGCCTCGATCACGCCATTGGCGATTGCGTAGCGCGTCAGACTCGCGGTGTCGTGGATGTGCAGCTTGTCCATCAAGTGCTGCCGGTGCTTCTCCACCGTCTTGACGCTAATGCCGAGGGTGTCGGCGATTTGCTTGTTCGCGGAGCCTTCCGCCACCAGTTGCAGCACTTCGGCCTCGCGCGTGGTGAGTCGATTGGCCCGCGTCTTCACCATGCCGTGGCGATCGCGCGTCGGATGCGCGGCCTGCGTGGTGCGTCGCGCGATGGTCGGGCTGTAGTAGGCGCGACCTTGCGCGACTTCGCGGATCGCACGGGTGAGCGATTCGGCCGACGATTGCTTCTCGAGAAAGCCCGCCGCGCCAGCTTCGCGCATCCGTTCGACGTATTCGTCGTCCGAGTGAGCCGAAAGAACGATGACGCGCGCGGCGGGATTGGCGGCGAGGATCTGCCGGGTGGCTTCGACGCCGTTCAGGCCGGGCATGGCGATGTCGATCACGATCACGTCCGGACGCAAGCGGTGCGCGAGCTGCACTGCTTCGCGTCCGTTCGCCGCCTGGCCGATCACGAGAAATTCCGGTTCGATGGAAAGGAGGGCGCACAGACCCTGCCGCACGACCGAATGATCGTCGGCCAGCAGGACACGGATGGGCTTGGGTGAATTCATTTCGTTTCTTTCTTGGGGTTAAAGGGAATGGTGGCGCGCACGATGGTGCCGGTGGCCGGGTCGGATTGGATCGTGAGCGTGCCGCCGACCATCTCCACGCGTTCCTTCATGCCGAGGAGGCCGAGTCGTTTGTTGCTCTTCGCGAGAAAAACTTTGCTGACCTGAAACGACTTTCCGTTGTCCGCCACTTCGAGTTGCACGGCGCCGGGCGCGGGCGTGATGGCGACGCGCACCCGCGTGGCGCGAGAATGGCGGGCCACGTTGGTCAGGGCCTCCTGCACGATGCGATAAAACACGATGCGCTTCGCGCTGCCGAGCGACTCGACGCCGCGGAACGCGGTAAGGTCGATCTTCATTTTCCGACGGGTGGCGACGACGCGACAATACGCGTGCAACGCGGGGATGAGGCCGAGGTCGTCGAGCGCGGCCGGTCGCAGGTCGCGCGCGAAACGATGAACTGCTTTGACGGATGTCTCCACCAAGCGGCGCGTGTAGGCCAGTTTGCCTTTCAGAGTCCGGACCCCGAGAGCCGAATCACGGCTGAGGCGGGCGAGGTTGACGTTAATGCCCACGAGCGTTTGGACGACCTCGTCGTGCAACTCGCGACTGATGCGGCAGCGTTCTTCCTCCTGCGCCGAGAGGATCTTGCGCGTGAGCAGACGGAGTTTTCGCTCCATCGTCTGCGACTCGAGGTAAAGCGTGTGATAGCGAACCTTGGCTTCGCGGACGGCGCGTTCGCCGGCTTCGCGGCGCGCGACTTCGCGAACGAGGCGGCGATTCGATTTCGCCAGCTCCCGCGCGTGAACGCGGAGAGTTTCGTTGCGCTGCTGCAGTTGCCGATTCGAATTGCGCGTCGCGCGCAGCGCCGCCTCGAGGGGCATCAGGGTTTGCCGGAGAAACTGTCCGGCGCGACGGAGGGCACCGTTGCTGAGTTCGGCAAACTTGGACGCCGACGCGAGCGCGAGCATCGCCTGTTCATGGCTGCGCGCCACATCGCGCACGCCGAGCCCCCCGGCGAGCGCGGCGCGTCCGAGACCTTGGGCGCGGTCATCGCTGCGGGTGCCGCGGCGCGGCAACTGCGCGCGCAACGCTTCGAGGTAACGGGCGGCGAATTCGGCAGGCAGAATTTTAGGACCGGAAGCGAGATAGGGTGACATCGTGATTTAGATTCCACGATGGCAGGCGACGTGCGGGGATGCCCCGCACAGACCTGTCCTGCAAAGTGAGTTGACCGCCGCGAGTTAACTCGAAGGCGCGTCCGCTGGCGATAAGTATAAACCCGCATGCGCGGCGGCAGTGCGCAAAATGCGCTGCAGGCCCCTGCGACGAAACCGGGGACCACGTGCCGCGACAGTTGTCAGTTTCACTTGAACTGTTCCAACCGGGGAGGCGAGGGGCGAGGTCCGCCTTCGCCAAGGCTTCAGCCTTCGCCCAGCTTCGGCCGACAAGTCGGCGGCCAAATTTCTTTCGGCTCCGAAAGAAATTTGGTGCCAGAGGGCAGGATTGAACTGCCGACCAAGGGCTTATGAGTCCCCTGCTCTACCACTGAGCTACTCTGGCGTGTCCCAACCGGCCATGCGGCCGGGGAGTGGCGTAGAAGCCATAATTTTTGCCGAAAATCCACAAGATTTTTCTACCGCGTCCACACCGGCGCGACAGGGCAGGGGAGCGAAATCAGGGTTCCCTTCGTCCTATTCGTGTCTTTCGTGTGTTGCGTGGGCAATTCCTCCTCCTACGACCTTGTCATCCTCGCCGCGGGCATGGGCAGCCGTTTCGGCGGCCTCAAGCAGGTCGAGCCCGTCGGGCCGCACGGCGAACTCATCATCGAATATTCGATCTTCGATGCGCGGCGCGCGGGCTTTGATCGCCTCGTGCTCGTCATCCGCAAGGACATCGAGGCGGACTTTCGCGCCACCATCGGCCGGCGGCTCGAGTCGCGCATGGCGGTGGAATACGTGTTCCAGGAACTGAACGACCTGCCGACCGAATCGCCGGCAAGCCGGCCGGTCCCGCAATCACCGCGCACGAAGCCGTGGGGCACCGGACATGCCGTGCTCGCGGCGCGGCATGCGGTCACGCGGCCGTTCGCGGTAATCAACGCCGACGATTTCTACGGCGCGGCCGGCTATCGCGCGCTGGCGAACCACTTTGCGGCAGGGCGGGGAAACGTGGCGGGGGCGCCGGGGCCCCAAGGCTACGCACTCGTCGGCTACCCGTTGCGCCAGACGCTTTCGGAGCACGGCACGGTCAGCCGCGGCCTCTGCTCGATCGATTCGCCCGGCCGATTGCTGCGCATCACCGAGCTAACGAAAATCGAGAAGACCGCCGACGGCGCGCGCTACACCGATGGCGACGGCGTCACTCATCGCCTGAGCGGCGAGGAAACGGTCTCGATGAATTTCTGGGGCTTCACGCCTGCGGTGTTCAGTCAGCTGGCACAACTCTTTGGAGATTTCCTGCGCGAGCGCGGCGCGGATCCAAAGGCAGAGTTTTATTTGCCGACGGCGCTCAGCGACCTCAATCAGCGCGGCGCGGCGAACATCGCGTTGCTGCACAGCGACGACGCGTGGTTCGGCATCACGTATCGCGAGGACCTGCCCACCGCGCAGCACGCCGTGCGCGAACTCGTCGCTACCGGCCGCTACCCGGCGCCGCTCTGGCGCTGAGACGAATGGGGTTCACCACGAAAAACACGAAACACACGAAAGCCTCGGCGGCGGTGCTCAAACCTTTCGTGTGTTTTGTGTTTTTCGCGGTTACATCCTGATCGGTTTAGCTCAGCTCCGCCAAAATTGCGCGCAACTCCCGCTCCGGATCTTCGTGAGCTTGTTCGATGGCGAGATGCAGCGCCTGTTCGAGCCACGGCTTCGCGTCAGCTTTGCGGCCGAGGGCGAGGAGCGCTTTGCCGAGGAGAATGCGCGCCATCATCCAGTCGGCCTTCTTGTTCGCACAGAATTCCAGATGCGGAATCGCCGCCGCGGTCTGTTCCTCGCGCAGCAAGGCCTGCGCGAGACTAAAACGAAACATCTCGTTCTCAGGTTGCGAAGCGACCAGCGCGGCGAATCGGGCGGAAGTCATGTTACACCTGTGATTGCGTTCGATATCGGGCCGTCGCTTGTCCACGGGCCGGAAAGACCTTTCGGGCCGGCGGCCCGGCCATAAGGGCCAGCCCCAACGTTGGACATGTCGGCATGAATTTCACCCGCGGATTGTCGGAATGAAAAGCGACGATTCACTCCACGAACACCACGACCGCGGTCGCATTGTCGAGACCGCCGCGATCGCGCGCGAGATCGACGAGGCTGCGGGCGGCCTGCGCCGGTTCCACTGCGTCCGCAAGGTGGCGCGTGATCTCGAACGGCGTGATGCAACGCGTGATGCCGTCAGTGCAAATCAAGTAGCGATCGCCGGTTTCGACCGGATGCGCGGCGTGGTCGCCGTCGAGCGGGGGTGGCTGGCCGACGCAGCGGGTGAGCGCGGCGCGGTTCTCGTGCAAAACCATCGTGGGTTCGCCGCGGGCGGCGCGGGCCTTCATTTCGTTCTCGAGATTGTGTTCGGTCGTGAGCGTGTCCAGTTCTCCGGCCCGCAGGCGGAACATAAAACTGTCGCCCACGTGGGTCGTGTGCAGTGCGTCGTGCGCAAAATGCGCGAGCGTCAGCGTCGTGCCGATGCCGTGGCGTGGGCTGATCTGGCGACCGAGCGCGAAGACCGCCTCATTGGCTTCGCGAAGCGCGGTGGTGTAGTCGGGCTGGCTGTCCTTGGCGTGCGCCTCGAACCACGCCTGAAGGCTGGCCAGCGCGCGTCGGCTGGCTTGGGCGCCACCGGGCAGTCCGCCGATGCCGTCGGCGACGGCGTAGAGCTGGAGCGCGTCGTCGCAGAGCGAATTGTCCTCGTTCTCCGTGCGGAGACAGCCGATGTCACTCAGAGCGGACGAACGCAGCTTCATGTCCCGGCAAACTTGCCCGGCGGCGGCTTAAACGAAAGGACGAAATGTTTCCGCGCGATTGGCGCGGGTGAGCCGCTCGAATTGGGGGTTGGGCAGGCAGGCGACGAATTCGCGTCCATAGGCCTTTGTCAGCACCCGCGGGTCCAGGATGGTGACGACGCCGCGGTCGGTCTTGCTCCGGATCAGCCGCCCGATGCCCTGACGAAATTTGCCGAGCGCTTCGGGCAGGGCCAGTTGCGCAAAGGGGTTGCCGCCCTCCGAGGCGATCCACTCGGCCCGCGCCTGGGCGACGGGGTGGTTCGGCGGTTCGAACGGCAGGCGGGTAATGATCACCTGCGCGAGCGCGTTGCCCGGCACGTCGATGCCGGTCCAAAAACTCTCGGTGCCGAACAACACGCCGTTGCCCGCCTGACGGAGCCGTTCGGCGAGATCGGAGCGGGACACACCCGCTTCCTGCACGAGCAATGGCCGGCCGGCGGTGCGGTAATCGGCCGCGAGGCGACCCGCGACGTCCTGCAAATCGCGGTAGCTCGTGAACAGCACGAGCGAGCCGCCCGGCACTGCCAGCGTGCAAAAGCGCACGTAGTCAGTGAGCATGTCGAGATCGAGCCGACCCTCGTTGGCTGTCGGCTCCGGAATGTCGGCCGCGAGGTAAACGCGCATGTGGCGCGCGAAATCGAACGGCGATTTCTCAATCAGCGTTTCGACCGCGTGTGCGCCGACGCGATCGCGGAAAGGCTCGATCGTGCTCCCGGTGGCGAGCGTCGCGCTCGTTAATACGGCGGCAGTGTGGCGGGAAAAGAGTCGTTCGCGCAATTCGGCCGAAACGTCGAGCGGCGCCGAGCGGAGGTGGATGACGAGTTCGCGGCGCGATTTCGCAGATTCGAGCCAGTGCACATGGCCTTCGCGGGCGAGCGTCAGCCACGACGTGATGCCTTCGCGATACGAGCTGACGCGGCGGTGTTTGGCGGTGACTTCGTCCTGCGCCACGCCCTCGGGCAGTTTCGTGCGCAAGGCGTCGAGGCGGGCGAGCACGGCGTTGAGCGGACCGCCGAGGACGTTCTCCGCGATCCCGGGCTCGCGGACGCGTTGAGTCGATTTGCCCAGCGGAATCCGCTCGGCGAGGCCGGCGAAAAAATACGCGGTTTGCTCAAGCGCGATCTCCACCGCGCGGCACGCTTGCGTGTCGTCGTGTTTGACGAAGAGGCCTTTGGTTTTCGTCGGATTATAGAGCTGGACGAGGAGGCGGCGCAGTCCGCTCGAACTGAGGCCGAGCCCGAGATGCTCCGTGGCGATGTCGGGCACGGTGTGCGCTTCGTCGAGCACGGCGAAATCTTCCAGGCGCAGAATGCCGCTCGCCGGGCTTTTCTCGAACGCGTCGTTCACCGCCATGAGCGTGAAGAGCAGACTGTGATTCACGATGAGGAGATTCGCGGCGTCACAGCGCGCCTTGGCACGGCGGTAGAAGCACTTGCCGTCCGCACAATTTTTCGCGGAGCACGCGTCGGAGTCGGCGGAGATTTCCTCCCACACGTCGGCGCTGAGGCGCGGTTTGAAATCGATCAGCAAACCGGTCTCGGTCGCCTTCGCCCATTCGGCGACGCGCTGCAGCTCGTCCTGCTCGGGCGATTGAAAGAGTTCGCGCTTTTCCGCGAGCGCGCGCTTGAGCCGTGTCGTGCAGAGGTAATTGCCTTTGCCCATCAGCACGGCGCTCGTGAAATCGCGGTAGGCGGCCAGCTCCGGCACGGCCGCAAAGAGGCGGCGGCAGTTGGCGAGGTCCTTGTCACGGATTTGTTCCTGCAGCGTCTTCGTGTGCGTCGAGACGAGGAATTGCCGCTTCGTGTCCACGGCGTGGATGAGGCCCGGCACGAGATACGCGAGGCTCTTGCCGACGCCCGTGCCCGCTTCGCAGAGGAGGCTGGTGTCGCCGCACATCGCAGCGGCCACGGCGTGCGCCATGCGTTCCTGTTCGGGTCGGTGTTCAAGCTGGAGGACGTCGCACAGCCAGCCGTCGTCGGCGAAAACCGCCGCCGTCAACTCGTCCGCGCGTGAAGCGACGGGCCCGCCACCCTCGTTCAGGCTAATCATCGTCAGCGAATGAGCTGATGACGCCCGGTCGGCGCAAATTAATTTGCGAGGGCCCGCGGCGCCCACAGCCTCGAATCATGCAAGCGACGCAGCGCGCGGGCGCGGAGTGGACGAAGGAACTCATCCGGTTTCTTGAGGAGCAACCCGGGGTGGCCGCCGTGCGCCTCAACACCGCCGACATGAAGGTCTCGGTCGCGACGATCGGGCAGATCGACACGACGCAACTCGAGACGCAGATCCAACACGTGCTGCTCGCGATCGAGGCGAAGCTCGCGGAGGGACGGCGCAGCCCCGCACCGGTGGCGCAGCCGGGTTTTGTGGTGAAGCAGTCCGGCAGCGTCACCACCGTCGCGCGCCCGACTTGCGAGACGGCGCCGAGTTTTTATCGCTGGCAGGAGTATTCGCTGCCGGAAACGGCCGAGACCGAGCACGACGACGATCACGGACACGGGCATGGTGGAGGGGCGGACGAATCCGAGTGGAAGTTGCTGGCGACACTCGCGACGGTCTGCGGCGTCGCGGGTTTGGCCGCGTTCGCCAGCTCGAAGTTCGGAGCGACGCCGCCGGTGGTGACGAGCTTGTATGTCGTCGCGCTGATGGCGGGCGGCTGGGACGCGGCGATCGATTCCTGGGCAAACATCCGCCGACGGAAACTCGACATTCACTTCCTGATGCTCGCCGTCGCGCTCGGCGCGGTGGCGGTCGGCGCGTGGGGCGAGGCGGTGCTGCTGCTGTTCCTGTTTTCCGGTGCGGGCGCGATGGAGGCATTCGCGATGGAGCGCACGCAGCGCGAAGTTTCGGCGCTCCTGCACACCGCACCGAAGCTCGCGACCATCGTCGCGACGGACGGATCGCAGAAGGTCGTCTCGGTGGACGAACTGAAGATCGGCGACCGCCTCATCGTGAAGCCCGGGGAGATGTTCGCGGCCGACGGCGACGTGACGAAAGGCGAGACCGCGAGCGATGAGTCGAATCTCACCGGCGAATCCGTGCCGGTGGAAAAAGGCGTGGGCGCGAGCGTGTTCAGCGGCACGATTAATCTCTGGGGTTCCGTCGAAGTGACGGTGCAACGGCTGCCGAGCGAAAGCACGTTGCAGAAAATCGTTCGGCTCATCCAGACGGCGCAGAAGCTGAAGGCGCCCAGCCAGCGTTTCACCGATCGCTTCGGCGGCAACTACACGCTGCTCGTGCTCGGTGCGACGGCGCTGATGTTTCTCGTCTGGTGGCTCGGATTCGACCTGCCGCCGTTCAAGAGCGTGGATGGACAGGCGTCCGCGTTCTATCGCGCGATGACACTGCTCGTCGTCGCGAGTCCCTGCGCGCTGGTGTTGTCGATTCCGTCCGCCGTGCTGGCGGCCATCGCCTGGGGTGCGCGCCACGGCGTGTTGTTCCGCGGCGGCGCAGCGATCGAAAAGCTCGCCGAGATCGACACCGTGGCGCTCGATAAAACCGGCACGCTGACGACGGGTGAACTCGCCGTCGTTTCAGTCGAGAGTTTCCCGCATGGGCGCGAGCGCGAGGTGCTGGAACTCGCCTATGCGCTTGAACGCCACTCGCATCATCCGATCGCGCGGGCGGTGACACTGCACGCGCGGCGCGAAGGCGTGACGGTGCGCGAGGTGGCGAAGTTCGAATCAATCACGGGCCAGGGTGTGCGCGGAAAATTCGCCGATGGCAACGTGGTCCTCGGGCGGCGGGAATTGCTCGCGGCCGGACCATTTGCGCAGTGGCTGGAGAAAGTGCCACCGGCCGAAGCCGAATTTTCCGAGGTCTGGGTCGTCGCGCACGGCATCGTCGGTCGACTGCTGCTGAAGGACCAGTTGCGCGCCGAATCGCGCGGCGTGCTGGCCAAGCTGCATGCGCGCGGCATTCGGTCGATCATGCTCACCGGGGACCGCCGGCACACGGCGGAATCGGTGGCCAAGGAGATCGGGCTCGACGAAGTGCGCGCCGGACTTTCGCCGGAACAGAAGGTCGAAATCATCGACGCCCTCGGACGCGAGGGCCGCAAGGTGGCGATGGTGGGCGACGGCGTGAACGACGCGCCGTGCCTCGCGGCGTCCTACGTCGCTGTGGCGATGGGCGCGCGCGGCAGCGATGCCGCGTTGGAACAAAGCGAGGTCGTGTTGATGCATGATCGCATCGAGAATTTCGTCGCGGCGTTGCAACTCAGCCGGCGCGCGCGGCGCATTATTCGGCAGAACCTCGTGATCTCGCTCGGCACGGTGGTGCTGATGGTGCTCGCCGCGCTCGCGGGCGTGATCCCGTTGAGCATCGGCGTGGTCGCGCACGAAGGCAGCACCGTCGTCGTGTGCCTGAATTCGCTGCGGCTGTTGTTCGGGAAGAACGAGTAGGGTCGCCCGCGACCTCCGGGCACGGGTCGTTGCGGCCTAACCTCCCGTCCTCGGAGAGGCCGGGCTACCTCAATCCTCGATCCACACCAAGTCGCCTGTGCGCACTTGGTCGTAGAGTTCGATGATGTCGAGGTTGCGCATCTGCACGCAGCCGCTGCTGGCGGGCGAACCGAGGCGCTCCTCGTGATTGGTGCCGTGAATGTAAACGTAGCGCTCGTAGGTATCGACTGACTCGCCGGTGGCGTTCTGGCCGGCGTTGACGCCCGGTTCCTTGCCGCGGAGCCAAAGGATGCGGGTCGTGATGAGGTTTTTGGCCTGCTCATCGACCTCGAACTCGGAGAAATGGCGGCCGGTGTTCGCCCGGGCCTTGAAGACGATGCCAGGGGGCGCACCTGCCCCGACGCGTTCCGCGATTTCGTGCAGGCCGCGCGGCGTGCCGAGGGAGTGCTTCACGTTCGAAGGCGGGCGCAGCGACGTCGATATGACGTAACTTTTCTCGAGCCGGTCGCCGTGATAGAACGCCATGAGCTGGCGAGCGATGGAAACGACCATGACACGCTCTGTCGGCTTGCAGCCGAGAGCGGCACATCTTTCTTTGGCCCGTTCAAGAGAGTCCTTCACGTGAATACAAAAACCTATCGGGTCGGCATCGTCGGGGCGACGGGAGCAGTCGGTCAAGAGTTGATCGGCCTTCTCGTCGCGCGCGCATTTCCGTTCGCGGAGCTGCGGCTGATGGCCTCGGCGCGTTCCGCGGGGCGCGTTGTGGAAGTCGCGGGGAAAAATCTGACGATTGTCGAGGCGACGCCCGAGGCATTCGCCGGACTCGATCTCGCGTTCTTCGCGGCGGAAGGCGCGATCGCAAAGGCCCTCGCGCCGGAAGCGGCGAAGCGCGGCTGTCTCGTCCTGGACAAGAGCTCGGCGTTTCGCATGGCGCCGGACGTGCCGCTCGTGATTCCCGAGATCAATCTCGCGGCCACGCGCGGGCACCGCGGCATCATTGCCAGCCCGAACTGCTCGACCGCCGTGGCGCTGATGGGCCTCTGGCCACTGCACCAGTTATTTGGCGTGAAGCGGGCGTTTTTTTCGACCTATCAATCCGTCTCGGGGACAGGCGCCGACGCGATCGATGAACTCGAGGCGCAAGTGCAGGCTTACGCGAAGGGTGAGCCGCTGCCGCGCAAAGTTTATCCGCACCAGATCGCGTTCAACGTCATCCCACAGGTCGATTCATTCGGCGCGGACGGCTACACGGGCGAGGAGACAAAGATGCGCGAGGAGAGCCGCAAAATCATGGGGCTGCCCGCGCTGAAGATCTCCGCGACGTGCGTGCGTGTGCCGGTGGTGCGCGCGCATTCCGTGGCGGTGAACGCCGAGTTTGAGCGTCCGGTCGATGTGGCCGGGGCGCGCGCGGCGATCGCCGCGTTCGATGGCGCGGAGCTGGTCGATGCGCCGGCGCAACAAGTTTATCCGACGCCGCTCGATTTCAGCCGCCGAGTGAAATGCGGCGTGGGCCGCCTGCGCATCGACACGGCGCTCGAAAACGGTCTCTCGTTTTGGGTCGCCGGCGACAACCTCTGGAAGGGCGCCGCGCTGAATTCGATTCAGATCGCGGAGGCAATGATTCGCGCGGACATCCCGTTGCGGCCGGCGGTGTAAAGGTGGGCGGGCAGGTCCGTCTCCCCGCCAAGCCGACGCGCAGAGGGATCAGCCTTCGCCAAGGCTTTGGCCCGACGAGCCTGCGCGTCCACCTAGTTGGAGCCGCGTTTCTGCACGCATTTGCCGCGCTTTCCCTGCCAAATCCCGCCCCGGCTTTCTCCTTGCGAGGGGGAAGGGCCTGCCGTTTCGTCGTTCGAATTCCGGACGCTTAGCTCAGTTGGTTAGAGCATCTCGTTTACACCGAGAGGGTCGGGGGTTCGAGTCCCTCAGCGTCCACCATTTTTGTCCTCCTCATGAAGTTGCTCCTCGCCACCAGAAAAAGCCCGCTCGCCCTCGCTCAGACCAACATGGTCGCGGCGCGCTTCGCCGAGAAGCTGGGCGCGGAATGCGAACTGCTGAAGATTGTCACGACCGGCGATCGTCAGACCGACTGGTCGTTGATCAAGCAGGGGGGCAAGGGCCTCTTCACCGCCGAGCTCGAGCAGGCGCTCCTGCGCGGCGACGCCCACGCGGCCGTGCACAGCTGCAAAGACTTGCCGGGCGAGAATCCCGCCGGGCTCACCGTCGCGGGCTTTCTGCCGCGCGAACTGACGCACGACGTCCTCGTATTGCGCGAAGGCGTGACGACGCCCGCGACCATCGGCACGAGCAGCCCACGCCGCCAACTGCAGGTCGCGAAGATTTTTCCGGACGCGAAGTTCACCGAGATTCGCGGTAACGTTGACACGCGGCTCAACAAGATCGCGCGCGGCGACGCGGACGCGACGATCCTCGCGGCCGCCGGCATGCGCCGACTCGGCTACCATAGCTGGCCGGGCGTTGTGTTTCGCGCGTTGAAGTTCGAGGAGAGCGTGCCCGCCGTGGGGCAGGGCGCCATTGCCATCCAGTGTCGCGACGATTTCGCGGCGCAACTCGCGCCCGCGCTCGACGCGGCGACATTTCGCAACGTCACGCTCGAACGCGCGTTTCAGGCGCAGATTGGCGGCGGTTGCCAAGTGGCGTTCGCCGCGCACGCGACCGACGACACCCTGCACTTTTTCCACGAGCGCACGGGCATTCGGCGCTTCCCGCTGACCGCTGCCGACTTTGCCGCGCCACAGCAAACCGCGGCGCGCCTGCTGAAGGAACTCGGATTCTGATGGCCACCAAATCAAACTCCCGACCGCTCGACGGCCGCCGCATCGTGATCACGCGTCCGCGCGAGCAGTGCGGCGAATGGCGCACCCAACTCGAGGCGCAGGGCGCCGAGGTCATCGAGCTGCCGCTCATCCAAGTCACGAAACACTACGACAAGTCCACGCTGGTTGAGATTTTTGCCGAGCTTGGGCAATACGAATGGATTGTCTTCACCAGCGCGAATGGCGCGCGGTTTTTCTTTGAGGAATTCCACAAGGCATTCGACGACATCCGCGCGATGGGTCTGCTGCGCGTCGCCGTTGTCGGCGAAGCGACGGCCGAGGTGATCCGTTCGAAACATCTCCGCATCGACCTGATGCCGAAAAAGGCGAATGCCGACGAGCTCGCCCAGCTCATGCTCGAGCGCGAGTCGATCGACAGCGCGAAGATCCTCGTCGTCACCGGCAATCTCAACCGCGACACGCTCGTGGACAAATTACACGACGCACACGCGATCGTCGATCGACTGCCGATCTACAAGACCGAGGAGACCAGCCTCGCGGCAGATCCGGTTGCGGCGGATTTCCGCGAGCGCGGGGCCGATGCGATCCTGTTCGCGAGTCCGTCGGCGGCACAGTCATTTTTCGACCAGGCCGCGGCGATGAAGCTTGGCGCGCGCGCGAAGCGTCCGCTCGCCGGGAGCATCGGTGCGACGACAAGCGCCGCGATGAAGCAGCTCGGTCTGCCGGTCGATTTCGAAGCGGCGGAAGCGAGCCTCGATTCGCTCGTCGAAGCCATGACCCGGAAACTCGCCCGCTAATCGACGCGATGTCGGCGCAGCCGCAGTTGGATTCGCGCCGATTCGCGAGTGTTCGCGGGCAATATTTTCTCCGATGAAAGTCCCATTCCTCGACCTGAAACCCCAGCATCAGGCCATTCGCGACGAAGTGCTTGCCGCGCTCGCCGCGACTTACGACGCCACCCGATTCTGCCTCGGCAAAGACGTCGAGGATTTCGAAAAAGCGTTCAGCACCCAATTCGGCTATCCACGCACGCTCGGCGTGAATAGCGGCACCTCGCCGTTGCACCTGGCGTCGCTCTGCGGGGGATTCGGGCCAGGCGATGAGGTCATCACGACGCCGTTCACGTTCGCGTCGAGCTGCTGGGGCATCAGCTACGTCGGGGCGACGCCGGTGTTCGTCGATATCGATGCGGACACTTGGTGCATCAGTCCGGAAGCGATTGCCAAGGCGATCACGCCGCGCACCAAGGGCCTCGTGGTCGTCCACATCTTTGGCCAACCGGCGCGAATGGATGAAATCATGGCGCTCGCGGCGCAGCATAACCTGTTCGTCGTTGAAGATTGCGCGCAGGCCGTCGGCGCAAGCTACCGCGGCAAACCGGTTGGCTCGATTGGCGACTGCGGCACGTTCAGTTTTTATCCGACGAAAAACCTCGGTGCGTGCGGCGAGGGTGGGGCGTTCGTCTCGAAACACGCGGCGGTGATGGACCAGGCGCAACTGCTGCGCGTGCACGGTTCGCCGAAGCGTTACCTGCACACGGAAGTCGGTTTCAATTTCCGCATGGATGGTTTTCAGGGCGCGGTGCTGAACATCAAACTCAAGCACATCGCACGCTACACCGCACGCCGCCGCGCGATCGCCGCCCAGTATCGCGCCGGGATCACGAATCCGCATGTGCAGCTTCCCGTCGTGCCGTCTTACGGCGAGAGTGTGTGGCACCAGTTCACGATCCTGCACCCGCGCCGCGATGCGTTGCGCACCCATCTCGAACAGCAAGGCGTCGGCACCGACATCATCTATCCCGGACCGATGCACCTGCAGCCTTGCTACGCGGCGCTTGGCTACGCGAAGGGCAGCGTGCCGATCGCCGAGCACACGAGCGGGCGTTGCGTGAGCCTGCCGATCTTCCCGGAGCTCACGGATGAGCAGGTCGCGCACGTCATCGCGGCGGTGAATTCCTTCGTGGCATAATCCGCACTTCGCCCGCTCGTGATTAACGGAATCAATCTCAAGATCTGCGGTCTCACCTCGGCGGCGGATGCGCACGCGGCGGCGGGCATCGGCGCGGATTTTCTTGGTTTCGTGCTGCACCCGGCATCCCCGCGGCATGTCACGATCGAGCGATTCCACGAGTGGCGCGGCGAGCTGCCGGCGCTGCCGAAGGTCGGGGTGATGGTTTATTCGGACATCGACGCGCTCGCCCGCGTGCGCGACGCGGGCTTCGATTTCATCCAGCTGCACTTTCCAAACGAAACGCCGTTTTTCGAGGCGGCGAGCTGGACCGAGATCGTCTCCCACGAGAAGCTCTGGCTCGCGCCGCGCGTGCCGCCGGGCCGTGAGTTCGATCCGTGTTTCGTGCCGCTGGCCGACACATTCCTTCTCGATAGCTATCACCCAACCCAGCACGGCGGCACCGGTGCGACGGGCGACTGGGCGGCATTCGCCTGGCTGCAGGGCAAATTCAAGCGCCCGCGCTGGGTGCTCGCCGGTGGACTCAAGCCGGAGAACATCCGCTCCGCGCTCGCGCAGAGTCAGGCGCAATTCGTGGACGTGAACAGCGGCGTCGAATCGGCACCGGGCGTGAAAGATCCCGCCAAGCTGGCCGCGCTCGCTGCCGCCTTGCGCGGCGGGTGAAGCTGAAGCGCTCGCCGATGCTTCGTGAAGCATGAGGGCTTTTGCGGGCTTGCGCTGCGAATTCCCCTAAGAAAACTCCCCGGCGTTCGTCGGTCACTTACACTTCCACGCGGGGCGCACGAAGAACTGCGCGTCTGCTTGGGCCAACCCCACCTTCCTCACCATGTCCTTCCGCCTGTCCGTTGTCCGATTTGCGCTGGCCTTGCTTTGTGTCGCGACGAATTCGCTCGTCGCGGCGGACGACGCTGCGCTGCAAGCGCTCTTCACCGCAGCGAACGAAAAACTTAATGCGAGCGACTACAAAGGCGCCATCGAGGACTACAATGAGATCCTCGAAAAAGAGCCGAAGGCGGACAACGTTTGGGCGGCCCGCGGTCTGGCAAAAATGAGCCTGCAGGACCTCAGTGGAGCCCGGGTGGATTTTGCCCAGGCGATCAGCCTCAATCCGAAGCATGAAAATGCCTACCGCTGGCGCGGCAGCCTGCGATACAACCAAAAGGACTTCACGGGCAGTGCGGAGGACTTCACGAAAGCGATCGCGATCAAGGCCGGCGACGCCATCCTACACGGGGCGAGAGCCGAGGTGTATCGCGCGCTGCAGGACAATGACCGGGCGTTAGCCGACTTGAACCGAGCGATCGAACTCGATCCCGACATGGTGCCGGCGCTCTACATGCGCGGACAAATCCACGAGGAAAATGAAAACACTTCCTCGGCGCTGGCCGACTACAGTCGCGTCATCCGCCTCGACCCCAGCCACGGCGACGCAATCAACCAGCGCGGCTGGATCAAGTTTGCGCGTCAGGATTGGTCCGGCGCGATCGAGGATGCCACCAAGATCCTCGCGCTCGCCCCGCAGACGGCGATCGCCTTGCGGCTGGCCGGCTACGCACAATTCGGCCAAGGCGACTACGCCGCCGCGGCCGCTTTGCTTACGCAAGCCGCCGACTTGGCCCCGGACGACAGCGCCTATCCGCTCTACATTCGCCATTTTGCACTCCTGCGCACCGGGGCGGCCGACAAGCGCCTCGCGACCTCCTGGGGCGGCTGGACGAAACGCCCGTGGTCTCAGTCAATCGCCCGGTTCATCGTCGGCCAGTTGACTGAAGAGGAATTCGAAAATGCCGCGCAAGGCACCACGGATGACTCTGAACTCGCCGGATGGACGTGCGAGATGCACTTCTACATCGGTCTGGCACGCCTGCAGGCCGGTGACAAATCGACCGCGCGCCTGCGCTTTCAGTCAGCCCTCGCGATGAATCAAAAATCTTACATCGAGGATTCTCTCGCGCACGCGGAACTCAAACGGCTCGCGAAATGATCCGACGACTGCTGTTGGTTTTCTCCGTCTGCGTTGGCGTGGCTGCCGCCGACGTTCCCGACGCTGACTTGCTGCGGCGCGCCGATGCCGGGGACGTCGCGGCGTGCGAGCAGGCGGCGCAGGTGTTCCTCGCCAAAAAGAAGGGCGGGCGCGACATCACCAAAGCGGCGCACTACATCCGCAAGGCGCTCGCGGAAAATCCCGCGGCGCCGACTGCCAAAGCTCTGCTCGGCATGCTGCATTTCCAGGGCCGCGGCGTCCCGCTTGATCGCGAGTTGGGCCGGCAACTTATCACGGAGGCCGCTGCGACCGGCGACGGCGCGGCGAAGGAAATTGCGCGCGAACTCGAAAAGCGTGGTCACTTGAGCGGCCTGTTACCGCTCGAGCGCCCCGAACCGAAGCTGCTCGCCCGTGCGGAAGAGGGCGACCCCGAGGCACAGTGGCAACTTGCGGAGGAATACATCAACGCATGGATCGAAAATCCCGCGGGGGGTAATCCGCCGAAGGAATGGCGCGAGCGCGCCGCCGAGAGCGGCTACGCCCGCGGCCAGTATTGGCTCTCCGAAGGCTACCGGCAGGGTGCCTACGGTTACTCCAAGGATCCCGCGCGCGCGTTGCTCTGGTTGAAACGTGCGGCCGAAGGCGGTCACCCCGAGGCGCAGGCCCGCCTCGGCGGCATGTATCTGCGCGGCGAAGGCGGCCTGAAGAAAGATGACAAGGAAGCCGCGCGCTTGCTGAAAGCCGCCGTCATTGAAGGCCGCACAGACGCGGAGTTCTATTACGGACAGCTGCTCTACGAGGGCCGCGGCGTGCCGCAGAACAAAGAGCAAGGCGCGTTGCACATTTACGCCGCGGAAAAGCGCGGCGACCTCGAAGCACGTCGCTACATTCTCGCCCAAGCGAAGAAGGACGCGCTCGCGATCGTGGATTCCGCCCAACTGAAACGCGTTCTCGAGCAAGGCGTCAAAGACAACGACGACACAGCCCGCGCGTATCTCGGCATCCGCCTTTACACGGGAGACGGGCTGCCGAAAGACGTGGCCGCGGCGCTGCCGCTGCTCGAAAAGGCCGCGGAGAGCGGTGACTTCAGTGCCGCGCATGCCCTCGTCGATCACTACGGAAAAAAGCTGACGGAGCTCCAACGACAGTCGCAGCCGGACCGGTCAGACATCAATCGCGAGACGGAAAATTATCGGAACGCGCTGATTCTATACGGCCGCAACGGCCACAAGGATCAGCGCCTCGAAGCCGCGAAGGCATTGACCAATTTCATCCTTCCCACCGCGCCGGAGATGAAAGCCGCGCTCGCCGAGCCGTTTTTGGCTGACGCGATCGTCTATTCGGTCGCGCTGATGCGATTCTACCGGAACGAAGGCGGAACGGATCGCGCCGGCCTCGCGTGGTTGGCCGCCATGGAAAAGCAATTCAAGCAGAGCAAGTGGACGGACGCGGACGGAGAAACCGCACTCGACCTCGTCCGCTATGCCGAGGAATCCTTTCCGTTGCCGAAAAAATGATCATTCGACCGACGCTGCCTCTCGTCGCCTGGTTGATGCTGATGCTCGGCGGCTGCGCCAGCGCGCCACTGACGGAACCCATGCCGGTCGCGACGGCCGCACCAGCAGCGCCGAAACCAGTCGAGGTCGCGTCAACACCTCCTCCGGCGGCGCTGCCTCCGTCACCGATGGAGAGGCCCGCACCCGCCGCGCGCCGTCCGGCCCGGACGGCGCAGCCCGCTCCGACGGCCGCGCGTCCGCCCGCGATGGTTGCGCCTGCTCCGGCCGCAATGCCGAATCCAAACGTCGCGGGCGGAAACGAGTTTGATCAAGTCCGCGTGTTTTTCGCGACCGATCGGCAGCTGGCGAATGAGGGCGTGTTCGGCGGCGAGCGAGGCCGCGACCTCACCTACGGCAGCGTGTTCGTCAGCATTCCGCGCGAACACAAGATCGGTGGCATCGAGCGCCCCTCGATCTGGCGCCTGGAATTTTCCGAGGATCCGCGAAAACACATGGTGATCGTCCGGCGCTCGATCTTTCCGCGCGAGGATTTCTTCGACGACATCCGTGCAACGCTCGAGCGGGGCGGCAGCGACGCGTCTTTCGTCTTCGTCCACGGCTACAACGTCGCCTTCGACGATGCCGCGCGTCGCACGGCGCAGATCACCTACGATCTCGCATTTCGTGGCGCCCCGGTATTCTACAGCTGGCCGTCGCAAGCCTCGCTCGAGGGCTACACGATCGACGAAAGCAACGTTGAGTGGAGCCAGCTCAACCTGAAGAATTTCCTCCTCGATTACGCGCAGAATTCCGGGGCGAAGGATATTTATCTCATCGCCCACTCGATGGGCAATCGCGCGCTCACCCGGGCCGTCGCGGCGCTGTTCACCGAGCACCCGGAACTGAAGGGACGTTTCAGGGAGATCATCCTCACCGCGCCCGATGTCGATGCGGACGTCTTCACGCGCGAAATCGCACCGAAGCTCGTCGCCGGATGCGACAAGATCACCCTCTACGTTTCCGACGGCGATAAGGCGCTCCTCGCTTCAAAAAAAGTTCACGGCTATCCGCGCCTCGGCGATTCGGCGGACGGTATCGCCGTCGTGCCTGGCATCGAAACCGTCGATGCGTCGGGGCTCGATACGAGCTTTCTCGAGCATTCCTACTTCGCCGAAAGCGGTTCCGTGCTGACGGATATCCGGCGGCTCGTGCTCGAGGGACTCCGCGCGGCCGATCGCGGACTGCGGGAAATTTCCGCCCCGGCCGGCGCCCGCTATTGGAAATTCGAACTGGCCCGCTGAACACGGAGTCTCATCGTCGAGCCCGATGAGGCGTGGTCTATTTTCGTCGTTCAGTGGCTTGGCGTTGCTCGGCCTGTTGTTGGTCTCCGCCTGTTCGATCGCGCCCGCGCCGGCGCCGACCGCCGCACCGGCTCCGGACAACGTTGCCGACAGCATTCAGCCACCGCCGCCTCCACCTCCACCTCCCGCACCGCCGTCTCCGCCGCCGCCCCCTCCACCGCCTGAAATTGACGCGGCCGAGCAGGCCCGGCAGGAAGCGGAATACCGCGCGCGCGTCGAGCGTGGCGCGGCCGAACGTGCCGCGCGCGATGGCGATTCAGCCCGTCGGGCGGCCGAAGCACGCGCCCGGGAATCGCTCATCAAGGCCAACCCCAATATCGAACGCGACGAACAGTTTGATCGCGTGCGGGTATTTTTTGCGACCGATCGAAAGGCGACCGGCGAGGAAGGCCGTTTTGGGGGCGAGCGCAACGACGCCGTGAGCTACGGCAACGTCTCGGTGTCGATTCCGCGCACCCACAAGCCGGGCGAAATCGAGCGACCGCCGGTCTGGCAACTCGAGATCGATCACAATCCGCGCGAACACATGGTGATCGTCGGACGCGAGGTCACTGATCAGGAGAGATTCTTCGCCGGCATCCGCACGACGCTCCAGCAGGGTGGCAGCAAGGCGTCGTTCGTCTTCGTGCCCGGTTTCAATGTCGGCTTCGACGACGCTGCGCGCCGCACCGCGCAGATCACTTACGACCTCGATTTCCCCGGCGCCCCGGTGTTCTACAGCTGGCCTTCGCAGGGCAGCGAGGACGCGTATCTTGTCGATGAGCAGAACGTCGAATGGACCGAACCGCATCTCCGCGCCTTTCTGCGCGACTATGCGACGAAGTCTGAGGCGGAAAACATCTACCTCATCGCGCACTCGCTCGGCGCCCGTGCGCTCGCCAAGGCGCTCGCTACGCTGTTCACGGAGTCGCCCGAACTGCGCACGCGTTTCAAGGAAGTGATCCTCACTGCGCCGGACATCGACGCGGACACGTTCAAGGTCGAACTCGCCCCGAAGCTCGTTTCCGGCACGGGCAAAGTGACGCTTTATGCCTCGAGCATGGACAAGGCTCTCCGCGCTGCGAAGCGTTACACGGACAAGCCCCGCGCCGGCGATGCGGGTCGCAGCGTGGCGGTGGTAAAGGGCATCGAAACGGTCGATGCCTCTGCGCTCGACACGAGCTTTGTCGAACGCGCCTACGCCGAGCAGATTTCCGTCCTCACCGACATCCGCCGCGTCGTCGTGGATGGCGTGCGCGCCGTCGATCGCGGGATGGAGCGCTACGAAGCGGAAGGCGGCACGTTCTGGCGGCTCGACGCCGTGCCGGGCCGTCGTTCGACGCGCGGGAATATTCCCGGTATTCCGCATCTCCTCCTGGCGTGACGCGCGGGCTCCCTAGGTCTCCTTGGCCGAGCGTGTGACGCAGTTCGCTGCTCACGGGTGTCGTGTGCGCGAAATGCGCGGACTGAACCGAACGGCCGCCAATGGCTCGCCTGCCGGAGATAAAAATTCGCGAACGCGATCGCAGATGTAGGGCGCCGCCGGTCGGCAGCTGGATTTCGATCGGGAAGCGGATCGGCCCAACTCACACTGCAGCGGGAGCGGTGGGCACAATCGCCCTCGGCCGCCTGCAAGCAGGCTCCTACAACCTAGAAGCCCGGCATGCCGCCCATCCCGCCTTTGCCACGCATCGCTTCCATCTGGCGCATCAGTTTTTTCTGATTCCCGCCCTTCATCATCTTCATGATTTTCTGCATCTGCTCGAATTGCTTCATGAGCTGATTCACCTCGAGCACCTTGACGCCTGCGCCGTTGGCGATGCGCATGCGGCGCGCGCCGTTGAGGAGTTGCGGCTTACGGCGCTCCTGCGGCGTCATGGAGAGGATGATGGCTTCGGTGCGCTTCATCTGCTTGTCAGCGTCGCCGGGCAGTTCCACGCCGCTCATGCCGGGCATCATGCCCATGATGGACTGCATCGAGCCCATCTTCTTCACCTGCTGCATCTGCGAGAGGAAGTCCTCGAGGTTGAAGTCCGCCTTGCGCATCTTTTCCGCCATGCGCTCGGCTTCCTTCTGATCGATGTTCTCCTGCGCCTTCTCGACGAGCGAAACAACGTCGCCCATGCCGAGGATGCGTGAGGCCAGCCGGTCCGGGTGGAACACCTCGAAGTCAGACGTTTTTTCACCGGTGCCGACGAATTTGATCGGCACGCCCGTGACGGACTTGATCGACAACGCCGCACCGCCGCGCGCGTCGCCGTCCATCTTGGTCAAAATAAGTCCGGTCAGCCCGAGCGCCTCGTGAAAGGTTTTCGCAACGTTCACGGCCTCCTGGCCGAGTGCGCCGTCGGCGACGAGAATGATTTCGTCGGGTTGCACCTTCGCGCGGAGGCGTTTCACTTCGTCGATCAACTCAAGATCGATCTGCAAGCGGCCGGCGGTGTCGAAGAGGATGATGTCGGCGTTTTGCTCGAGCGCGGTTTCCAGCGCTTTGCCGCCGATGGCGGGCACGTCCTTGGAAACGCGGTCGGCGTAGAAGCCCAATTCCTCCTGCTTCGCCAAAATCTCCAGCTGGTCGATGGCCGCCGGGCGATACACGTCGCAACCGACGACGAACGGCCGCGCACCCTTTTTCTTGAGCAGCTTGCCGAGCTTGGCGGTCGAAGTCGTTTTGCCCGAGCCATGCAAGCCGACCATGAGCACCTTGAGCGGTCGCGTGGCGGAGAGTTCGGTGGTGCCTTCACCGAGGAGGCGGACGAGTTCGTCGTGGATGATCTTGATGATCATCTGGCCGGGCGTGATGGACTTCAGGACTTCCTGGCCGACGCAGGCCTGCTGCACGCGCTCGATGAACTCGCGGGCGACCTTGAAATGCACGTCGGCGGCGAGCAGGGCCGCGCGCACTTCCTTGAGCGCCTCGGCCATGTTTTCGTCGGTCAGCTTGCCGACGCCGCGGAGGTTGCGGAGTGCGCCGGTCAGTTTCTCGGTAAGGCTTTCGAACATGGGAAATCCGGACCGTAGGCGCGCTCCGTCCGGCGGCAAGGACAACTATCGCTTGCCAGCGGTGCGCGCCGTCGGGAAGGTAGGGGGCCATGTCAACCGCCTCGCGCACCGTCGCCATCGTTGGCCGACCCAATGTCGGCAAGAGCCGCCTGTTCAACCGGCTGGCGAAGCGCCGCATTTCCATCGTGCACGACCAACCGGGCGTCACGCGCGACATCATCGCCGCCGAAGTGAAGGACGGCGACTACACGCTCCTCGACACCGGCGGTCTCGGCCTGCAGGACGCGACGACACCGTCAAAGATCATCAAGGCTTCGGAAGCGCAGGCCGCGTTCGCGATCGGGGCGGCGTCCGTCATCCTTTTCGTCATCGACGCCCGCGAAGGCGTCACCGCCTTGGACGAACGCGTCGCACAACAGCTCCGCAAAGCGAAGAAGTCCGTCATTCTCGTCGGCAACAAAGCCGATCACGGCATGGAAAAGGTGAGCAGTCTCGGCGATTTCTACCGCCTCGGTTTTGGCGAACCCGTGTTCATCTCCTCCGAGCACGGCAACGGCGAGGCCGACCTGCGCAACGCCATCCTTGCGAAACTGCCGGAGGACGAAGGCCGCGCAGAGGAAGGCGAGAACAAGCGTCTCACGATTTGCTTCGTCGGCCGCCCCAACGTTGGCAAGTCCTCGCTGTCAAACCGCCTGCTCAAAAGCGAACGCCTCATCGTCTCCGAGGTTCCTGGCACGACGCGCGATTCGATTGAATTGAGCTTCGACTATAAGTCGCGCGAAGGGAAGGTCTGGCCGTTCAACCTCATCGACACCGCCGGCATCCGGCCCGCGACGAAGTTGTCATCGTCCGTCGAATATTTCTCCCGCGTCCGTTCGATCGACGCGATCCACCAAGCCGATGTTGTCTTCATGGTCCTCGACGCGATGGATGGCGTCACGCAGCAAGACAAGGCGATCGCCGGTGAAATCGTCTCCGCCGGCCGCCCGATCGTCGTCATCGTCAACAAGTGGGATCTCGTGTTTGCGGCCTTCCGCCGCGGCGATCTGACGAAATACAAGAACGAGCGCGATTTTCGCGAGAAGTTCGAGAAGGCGCTGCACGAACGGCTCTTCTTCACGCCTGGCGCGCCGGTGATGTTCGTCTCCGCGCTCACCGGCAACGACATCGAGCGCATGCTCAAAGCCGCACGCGCCCTCGACGAACGACTCGGCCGCAAGATTCCCACCGCAAAACTCAACGCCGCGATCGTCGCGCTTACGGACCGCATGCCGCCGCCGGCGGTGGGCGGCCAGCGCTTCCGCGCCTACTACGCCACGCAGACGGGCAACCGACCGTTTCGCATCAAGATTTTCTGCAACCGCGAAGGCAATCTCACCGAGCAATACCGTCGCTACCTTGAGAACGGCCTCGTGGAGGAATTCGATCTCGACGGCTGCCCGATGCACTTCGATCTCGTGGGAAAAAAGCGGCAGACCATCGACGAGCGCCTTTCGAAGCGCGGACAAAAGCGCAACGAGGCCGCGGAAGGCGAGGATGGTGACACTGATTTCGCCGGCGAACCAGTCGTCCTCGACGATTGAGCGACCCGCGCCCGGATGATCTTCATGACTTCGGTTCCGCAAGCTAGTGTTGGGGCGGAGGCAGTCCGATGATGCGTCTCGTCTTCATGGGCTCCGACGCCATCGCGCTGCCGGCCTTGAACTGGCTGGCAGGCGAGGGGAGTTCGATCGGGAAAGTCGTGGCCGTCTTCACGCAGCCCGACCGCGCCGTCGGTCGCGGGCAAAAAATCCAGCCCAACGCGATCAAGCAGTGGGCGCTCGCGCGCGGCCTGCCCGTCCACCAGCCGGAGAAATTTTCCGCCACGGACCGGGAGACGCTCGCGAGTTACGCGCCCGACCTCGCGCTCGTGATGGCTTATGGGCACATCCTCAAACAGGACGTGATCGACACGCCGCGCCACGGCACCGTCAACTTGCACGCATCGCTTTTGCCCAAGCTGCGCGGCGCTTCGCCGATGCAAACGGCGGTCGCATCGGGCGAAACTGAAACCGGAGTTGCCTTCATGCGCATCGTCGCCGCGCTCGATGCCGGACCGGTGGCGGACCTGGAACGTGTGCCGATTGCCCCACTCGACACCGCGCTCGAGGTGGAAGCGAAAATGGCGGCCGCCGGCGTGCCGTTGCTCGCCCGTGCGCTGCCGCGCCTCGCCGCGGGCACGCTGGAGTTTCGGGAGCAGGATCACGCCCGCGCGACGTTTTGCCGCCGGCTCGAAAAGAGCGACGGCGCGATCGACTTCCATCGTCCCGCTGCCGAGGTCGCGGCGCGCATTAACGGTCTGATGCCGTGGCCGGGTTGCGCGACCGAGTTCGGCGGCCAGCCTTTGAAAATCGGCCTCGCGGAAACTTGTAACGTAATACCTTACAATTCGACAGAGGCCGGGCAGGTGCTTGGCGCGGACGAGGTGGGGCTGTTGGTCGCGTGTGGTGACGGCGCGGTGCGGCTGAGAAAGCTGCAGCGGCCGGGCGGAAAGATGCTGGCGGCGGGCGAATTCCTGCGTGGCTGCCCAATTCCTGCCGGCATGGTGCTGCCTTCGCGAGCGATGGCGCCGTTAATCTCCGATAAACCGTTCGCGCGCGCGAAGAACTGACGGGTCTTCGCTTGTTTTTGAGCGGGGAATTTCCAAGCTCGCCGCATGCGACACTGGATTTTCCTCGGGAGTCTCGCGGGAATGGCGGCCACGGCGCTCGGGCAGCCTGCGAACAACACGGCCTTTGAATTGGCGAGCTTGCGCGAAGACGTGCGCCTGCTCACGCAGCGCGTCGGCGAACTGGCGATGACGGTCGAGCAGCTGAATCGCGAAAATTCGTCGCTGCAGGCGAAGGCGAGTCAGAATTACGTGACCGTCGATCAGCTCAACAAGGCGGTTTCCGACCTGAACCGCTCGGTGCAAAATTCGCTCGCGGACCAGAAGCGCGACACGCTCCAACAGGTCGCCGGTCAGATCGAGCGTCTCGGCAAGCAAACCAATGCCGCGCTTGATGCGCTGGCGAAAGGTCAGGCGACCCGTCCTGCGGTGCAGACCGAGTTCAAGGAGGACTTTCCGAAGCAAGGAGTGAACTACACGGTGCAGGCCGGCGACACCCTGTCCGGCATCGCGCAAAAGCATAACGCGCGGCTGGCGGACATCACGAACGCCAACAAAATTTCCGACCCGACGCGCATCCGCGTCGGCCAGACGCTTTTCATTCCCCAGCGCTAACATGGCCAAACCTCCTCCTTCCCGTCTCGGGCGCGGTCTCGGCGCCCTCATCGCGAGCGGCGCGCCCGCCAAGCCCGTCGCGGCGGTGGTTTCGGCTCCCGCGGCCGCACCGTCCGGCACCGCCGCCATGCCCGAAGGATTGCCCGGCTACCGGGAGATCGCGGTCACCGCGATCGAGCCGAACCCGTATCAGCCGCGCAAGGAAATCGATCCGCAGCAGCTCGCCGATCTGATCGACAGCATCCGCGCGGAGGGCCTTCTGCAGCCGATCGTCGTGCGCGCGGTAGGCGACAAGTTCCAGCTCATCGCAGGCGAGCGGCGCTGGCGCGCCTTTCAGCAGTTGAAGCTGAAGACGATTCCCGCGCGCATCATGACGTCGAGCGACGCATCTTCCGCGTCGCTGGCGATGATTGAAAATTTGCAGCGGGCCGACCTCAACCCGATCGAGGAGGCGCATGGTTACGCGAGCTTGATCCGGGACTTTGACCTGACTCAGGACGCGGCGGCACAACGCGTCGGCAAAGGACGCGCGACCGTCGCGAATTCGCTGCGCCTCCTTTCGCTCGAAACCGAAATCCAGGGTTACGTCGGCAAGAACATGCTCAGCACGGGGCATGCGAAAGTGTTGCTCGGCGTCGAGAGCGGAGCGGAACGCATGGTGCTCGCGCGTCGCGCGATCGAGGACGGGCTGAGCGTCCGCGCCCTCGAAGATGTGGTGCAGCACAAGCGTGGAGGCGGCGCGGGCAAGAAGCGAAAGGCGCCGACCAGCGAGACGACCGCGCTGGCCGACATCGAGAAGCGCCTGACGTCGCACCTCGGCGCGCGCGTGGCGCTGCGTCATTCGCCGAAGCACGGCCGCATCGTCGTGGAATATCACGGGAACGACGATCTCGCCCGCGTGTTGGAACGCATGGGCCTCACTTTGTGACTCAACGAATGTAGTGGCAGACGACTCACCCAACCCGACCGCTCAATTCCTGCAGCAAGGCAGTGCCTCCGCGCGCCGCTGGCTGCTCGAACGGTTGCCG
This sequence comes from Opitutus sp., assembly GCA_013821985.1. GTDB lineage: Bacteria > Verrucomicrobiota > Verrucomicrobiia > Opitutales > Opitutaceae > Didemnitutus. The sequence continues at coordinate 25,922 of PNJQ01000009.1, read as the reverse complement.
GTGTGGCAGGAGTTCAAGAATTACCGGCGGGAGTATTTTTCCACCGATCTGACCGCCGCCGCCACGGTCGCGCTCGTTTCGATTCCGCAGGCGATCGGCTTCGCGCTGATTGCGGGTCTGCCGCCGCTGATGGTGGTGATGTCGGTGGTGGTCGGCGGGTTCGTCGCGGCCCTATTCACCTCGTCACGGCATCTCGTGTTCGGTCCGACGAATTCGATCAGCATCATTCTCGCCGCGACCATTTATAGCTTTGCGGGACTGGCGCTCGAACCGACGCAGATTGCACTGCTGCTTGCCTTCCTGATCGGCGCCATCCAGCTCGGCGCGGGTCTGGCAAAAATGGGCGACCTCACGCAGTTCATCTCCCGCGCGGTGGTCATCGGCTACAGCACGGCGATCGCGGTGCTGTTGATCTCGGCCCAGTTGCCGTATCTCGCGGGCGTGGTTGAGGTGAATCGTGGCGCGGGATTGTTCGGCGTGCTGATCGATACGTTCGTGCAGCTTTTCCACGGCGACTTTCTGCCCTACAGCGCCGGCATGGGGGCGCTGACCTTCCTGCTCTTCGAAGCGATCGAGCGCTTCTTCCCGCGCGCGCCCGCGGAATTCATCGGCTTGGTGTTCATCGCGCTGCTGACTCAATTCCTCCGCCTCGACTCGCTCGGCATCCGCACGATCACAGACGAAGGCGCGCTGACGGCGGCGCTGCCGTCCTTCGTCGGCATGCCGCTCGGCGCCACGGATCTCACGGTGGTGCCGGCAATTCTTAGCGCCGCTTTCGCGCTCGCCATCCTCGGCATGCTCGAGGCGATTTCGATTTCCAAGACGCTGGCGACCCGCGCGGGTCAGCGCGTGGACGCCAACCAGGAGCTGATTTCCATGGGCGCGGCAAACGTCGCGAACAGCCTCTTCGGCGCGATGCCCGGGTCCGCCTCGTTCGCGCGCAGCGCCACCAATTTTGCCAACGGCGCGAAGACGCAGGCCTCCGCCATGTTGAGCAGTGGCATCGTGCTCGTGGCGCTTCTGTTTTTTTCCTCGCTGATCAACTACATCCCGGTGCCGAGCATCGCCGCCGTGCTCTTCCGGGTTGGCCTGCGGATGCTGCCACGCGAGCAGATTTTCATCGCCCGCCGCGCCACCCGGGCCGATGCCGTGGTGTTCTGGGTGACGCTCGTCTCCGCACTCTTCCTGAAGCTCGACGCGGCGATCTACGTCGGCGTGGGCACCTCGCTCGCGCTGTTTCTGCGGAAGGCCGCGCGGCCCTCACTGGTCGAATACACCTTCAACGACACCGGCAATCTGGCCCAGCTTGAGGAGAAGGAGAAGCGCCGCCACGCGCAGATCTCGATCATTCACGTCGAGGGCGAGCTGTTTTTCGGCGCGGCGGAACTGTTCCACTCGCAGGTCCGGGCGCTGGCGGACGACGACGATATCAAGATTTTCATCCTGCGCCTGAAGAATGCCCGTCACCTCGACGCCACCACCGTCATGGCCTTGCTCGAGTTGAATGATTACCTGCAACGCACGGGACGCAAGCTGCTGATCAGTGGGATCAGCGCCGACGTCGAACGCGTGCTGACGAACAGCGGAGCGCTTGAACGCATCGGACCCGAAAACGTCTTCCCGGCGGAAGTGAATCCGACGATCAGCACGAAGCGCGCCCTCGAGCGCGCCACGCAGCTGCTGCAACTGCCCGCGAAGGACGCGGAGGTGCGAATCTTCTACGATCGCCCGCAGCAGTAGCGGGGCGCCGAAGGGCGGCTATTTCTTCCGCCGCAATTCGAGCCCGGGCACCTTGCCCGTCTCCGCGATGCGTCGATAGAGGTCGCGCATCGCGCCGCTCGCGGCGTCCTCGAACGCGTCCGCCGTTTCGTGCGCATGAGCGAGTCCGAAGCGACCGCGATCACGAATCCAGGTCATCTCCGTATTGGTGACGAGCCCGAGGTCGATGTCTTGGCCACCCGTGCGCAACAGGGACGACAAGGTGCATTCGGCAAAACTGGAGCGCGTGATCCGCCACTCGTGCAAACGAATCGTGAGCAGTGGCAGGTCGGGATTCGGCGCGCCACGTCCTTCCTCGATGTAGGCGATCACACCTTGATAACCTTGGCGGCGAAATCTCTCTTGCACCACCCGGGCGAGCGCGTCGGCGATATCATCGTCCAGAAACGGGCGCCACGACGGCGGGACGTCCACCCGCAACTGCAAGTCGGCCCGCTTGGACGCCTCGGCCCGATCGGCGGCAAACGAGGGAATGACCAATCCAAAAACCAACGCCACGGCCAGCGCCGGGCGGATGAGGGCAATCAGGAGGGCTTTCATGGGGAAAAGGGGAGGCGGAGGGACCGTAGCACAGACCGGTGGGTCGTGCAAAAGTGCCGGTGACGCCGCACAGAACTTTGGTTGACAAAGGCGGCAGGCGTCCGTTGCTTTCAACCCTTTATGAATCTGCTCATCGGGATTTTCACTTTCGTTCTGATCCTCGTGTCCCTCTTCCTCGTGCTGGTCGTTCTCATGCAGAAGGCCAAGTCCGACGGCGCCGTCGCCGCGCTCGGCAGCAGCGGCATGGAATCCACGTTCGGCGCCGAGACGGGCAACGTGTTGAGCAAGGCGACGATCAACGCCGCCATCCTGTTTTTCGTCCTCAGCTTCGGCCTCTACCTCGCGCAAATCTATCAGTCCAAGCACCGCGATGCCGCCGATAATAAATTGCCGACGGTCACGGCTCCGACCACCACGACACCCGCGCCGGTCACGCCGCCGCCCACCACCAATAGTGAGCCCAAGAAGCCTTAACTTTCTCCTCAACCCGGTCCGCCGGGTTTTGTTTTTTGCGGCCGCCGCCGGTGCGGCCTCGTTCGCTGCGGCCCAGTCGGCTCCGGCGCGGCCGGCCCCGAAATTCCTCGGCAGCCAACCCGACCAAACCGAGGGTGCCAAGATTCTCGCGGGTTTTCGCAACGTCGGCATCCAAGGCGACTATTGGCTGAAATTTGATCTGCGCGTCATGCCGCGCAAAGGCGACGAGCGCCGACTCGAGGGCGAGATGTTCGGCGCGCAGGGCCCGGACGGACCTCTGACCAAGCTGCTCGTTGACGATCTCGGCAACAAGGGCGGCAGCCACCTGCAACTCTATCTGCTTAAGGGCGGCCGCAATCAGGAGGCGTGGGAATGGAACCATGGCCAGCGCGGCATCACGCCGAGCCGCGTGGAGGACGACGGCCTGCTCGCATCCGTGCAAGGAACCGACCTGACGCTCTTCGATCTGCAGATGCCGTTCCTCCATTGGACCGACTTCATTTATGAAGGCGTCGCCAATGTGCGCGGGCGCCCGGCCCATGCGTTCCTGCTCTATCCGCCAACTCCGCTCGAGATTCCTGCCAACGAAAACGGCACGCCCCCGGCGGCCGTCCGCGTTTTTCTCGATACGCAGTTTAGCGCGATGACCCAAGCCGAGTGGCTCGACGCAGCGGGCAAGCCACTCAAGACCATCACCGTGCTCGACCTGAAGAAGACCGGCGAACAATGGATCGTGAAGTCGATCGACCTGCGCAATCATCGGACGAGGGCAAAGACGCGCTTCGCGCTCACCGCTGCAGCGCTGGGCCTCTCGCTGCCCCCGGAGACGTTCGATCCCCAGCGCATCTCTCACCCGAATCCACCGGTTCCGGCCGACAAGGTGGAACGGTTTTGAGCGGCAATCCCGCGATGGCGCCGGAGGACAATCGCCCGTTCCCGATTCAGCTTGAGGTCGAGTTTCTCGACCGCTTGAGCGAACCGGTCCGCGAAGGCAAAGCGAAGTCCGTCAGCGCCATCATTCGCGCCGCGCTCGAACGGTTTGACCTGTCCAGCGTCGTCGTGGTCCGGCCCTCGCAATTGCTCGTCTCGGTGCGTCTTCCCGCGGCGATCCGCGCCGAACTGAAGAAAGCCGCGCGGAGCAAACACACGAGCGTCGGCCAGCTCGTCCGCGCCGCCGTCGAAGCCTATCTGCCCCAACTCGAGTCGGACACCGCCGGTCAACTCGAGATGCCGATCCCGCACGTCGAACTGCCGGAAGAGGTGGCAACCGCCGCCGCACTCGAGACGAAGCGCGCTCGCCCGCCGCGTCCGCGGAGCACGAAAAAGAAGCCGACCCGGCGGGAGACACGCTCCGCTGCGCCGGCGCGAAAAAGATCCCCCGCGGCGAAATCCCCATCTCCGAAAAAATCCGGACGCTCCAAGCGCGTGACGCGTTAGGCCGGACGAGCTATGACAGATTTCGTGCGCGCATCCGCGGTGTTGCGCCCGTTGGCGCCGCTCCGCGGACTTGCCTTCGCCGCACGCGAACCCTTAAGTCGGCGCACACATGAGCCAACCGCATCCGCTCTCCGTTTGGGCCCAGAATGTCTCGCCGTCACCCACGCTCGCCATCGATGCAAAAGCCAAGGCGATGATGGCCGCCGGCGAGGACGTGTGCAGTTTTGCCGCCGGTGAGCCGGACTTTGACACGCCGGAATTCATCAAGGAGGCCGCGATCGCTGCGCTCAAGTCGGGCAAAACCAAATACGCGCCCACGCCCGGCATCGAGCCGCTGCGCGCCGCCATCGCCGAACGTTACGCCGCGGAATACGGTTATCAGATCACGCCGGCGCAGGTCGTCGTTTCCCCGGGCGGAAAATTTTCGTGTTTTCTCGGCCTCCAATCCGTCTGCAACCCCGGCGACGAAGTCCTTATCCCCGCGCCGTATTGGGTCAGCTACCCGGAGATGGTGAAGCTGTGCGGCGGCAAACCGGTTTATCTCAACACGAGCGATCGCACCGGATTTAAGATTTCGCCCGCGCAGTTGGAGGCGGCCATCACGCCGAAGTCGAAAGTCCTCATTTTCAACACGCCCTCGAATCCCACCGGCGGCGTCTATGACCGCGCCGAGATCGAGGCGCTCATGGCGGTCTGCCTGAAGCACAATCTCTACATTCTCTCCGACGAGATGTATGAGCACCTGATCTACGACGGCAAACAGCCGACCTGCATCGCCACGCTCAGCTCCGAGCTCGCCGCGCGCACGATCACCGTGGCGGGATTTTCCAAGAGTTACTCGATGACCGGCTGGCGGATGGGCACGCTGGTCGCGCGGCCGGACATCGCGAAGGCCGCTGCGGAACTGCAAAGCCAGATGTCATCGAACTGCACGACGTTCGCGCAATACGGCGCACTCGCCGCGCTGAAGGAAAAGGACAAGGCGCGCGAATCGCTCGGTGCGATGAAGGTCGCGTTCGACCGCCGCCGCAAAGCGATGCACGCGGGCCTGAACCGGATTCCTGGCATCACCTGTCTCCTCGCGGAAGGCGCATTCTACCTGTTCCCCAACATCTCAAGCTTCCGGATCGGCTCGCAGGAATTTTGCGCCAAGCTGCTCGAACAGGAAAAGGTCGCGGCCGTGCCGGGCTCCGCGTTCGGTGTCGATGGTTACCTCCGCCTGAGCTACGCGACATCCGATGACACGATCGCGCGCGGGCTCGAGCGCCTCGCCCGCTTCTGCGCGGCATTGAAGAATTGAATTTTCGTTCCGGCTGCGGCGTGCCGGGGGTTCACGCCTTACGGCTGGCGAACCATTTGAATCACGTCGGCGGGATTGAGAGTGGCTGCACGCTGCTCGATGGCCGAGCGGTGTGTCCCGAAGAGCCGCTGTCCATCGCCCAGGAGTTTCTGGTAGGTATCGCGCAGCACCGCAGTTTCCATGCGCCTGCCGCCACCGTAATAGCGGAGCGACAGGTGGCCGATCGCGTAGGTTGCCGCGAAAGTCACCGCGGCTCCGGTGGCCGTGCTGACGGCCGCGCGACCAATGCCGCCCATCATGCCGCCGCCCAAAAGGCTTCCCACCAGCCCGCCCATCAATTTGCGGGCGTAACCTTCGACCGCTTGCGCGGCCAGGCCGGCACCGGCGGTGGCGATGAAGTCGCGGATATGGCCGCGATCGAGCGTGTAGCCGTGCGCCTTGCCGACGGCATAAACCATCTTCATCTGCAGCGGAACCACCGCCATGGTCGCGAGCGACTGCGGCAGCAACTCAAGCGCGGCGTTGAGAATCGAGTGGTTCAAAATGGATTTTTCCAACGCCACGGTATCGATCGGCGCCAGCGTGGTGGCGCGAGCGGCATCTGCAATGACTGCTGGCGTCACCGCCGGTGCAACGGCTGACGGTCCCGCGGGAAAATCCGCGATCATCGACTGGGCGACGACTCCCGCCGCGGCCGCGGACTCGGCGGGCAGTTGGAGCGCGCGCCGCAACTGAGCGAGAAAATCCTGTTCCGCGGTGTTGGGCGGGCCATCGGTATCGCAGACGCCAAGTGCCATTTCGTAGGCAAGGAGCCGAGCCTCCGGCCGCAGCAGGTCGTTCGCCGCCTTGGCCAGGGGATAGGCTCCACCGAGCACCTCCTGGTAGAGAGCCCAGGGATTGAACGGGGTCCCGTTGCCCGCGGCGAAGCTCTCGGTCATGCGGCGCAGTGCTGTGCGCTCCGCTTCGGATTTATTGCCGTCGGCCAGAGCGGCATGCAGGAGAAGGGCAAAAACGGCGCGCTGCTCGGCGTTCGTAAACATGGCGCAGAACTTAGCCGGACGGCGCGCTCGCCGCCATTACTCAAATGGTCCGACTTTCGAGCGGAGCGGACCCGAGTGTCGGACCGGATCCAACGCGCTCAACCGTTGACGATCCGTCCGCCGTTCGGATGCAGCACCTGTCCGGTCACGTAGCTCGCATCGTCGGATGCGAGAAACACAAAACAGCCGGCGACTTCCGAGGGCTGGCCGGCGCGGCCGAGCGGAGTGTCCTTGCCGAATGTCTCGACCTTCTCCTCCGGAAACGTTGCCGGAATCAGCGGTGTCCAGATCGGTCCGGGTGCCACCGCATTCACGCGAATTCCTTGCGGCGCGAGATTGATCGAGAGCGAACGCGTGAAGGCGACGATCGCGCCCTTGGTTGACGAATAATCGAGCAACTTCGGGCTGCCGGCGTAGGCGGTGACCGACGTCGTGTTGAGAATGCACGCGCCCTTCTTCAGGTGCGGGAGGGCGGCGCGCGTCAGGTAGAATTGCGCGAAGATGTTGGTGCGAAAGGTGCGTTCGAGCTGCTCATCGGTGATGTCAGTGAGATTCTCGGCGACGTGTTGCTCCGCAGCGTTGTTCACCACGATGTCGAGCCGGCCGAATTCACGCAGGGTTGCGCCCACGACTTCGCGGCAAAAGTCAGACCGGCCGATGTCGCCCGCCTGCAGCAGCGCCCGGCGACCTTCGTTGCGCACCAGCTTTTCGGTTTCGCGCGCGTCATCGCGCTCTTTATCGACGTGGCAGATCACCACGTCGGCCCCTTCCTTCGCGAACGCGATCGCCACCGCTCGCCCAATGCCGCTATCACCGCCGGTGATGATCGCGACGCGGTCCTGCAACTTGCCGGAGCCGCGGTGGCCGGGCTTCTCCGCCTGCGGTCGCGGCGTCATCTGTGATTCGAGACCGGGCTGGCTTTGCTGTTGAGGGGGAAATGATTTTTCGGGCATGACGCGAGACTGCCATGACCGGCGGCGAGCGAGGAATCAGGCCAACGCCGGGCGCGCGCTCCCGGTGTTCACCGGCCGCACCTCACAGCGCGGCGTCCCAACGCGTCGCGTCAAATCCAAGCAACCCAAAATCATCACCCAGCAGGAATGGCCGTTTCACGAGCCGGCCATCCGAGGCGAGCAGAGCCAGCGCCTCGGCCTCGCTCAGGGCGGGTAGCCTCACCGCGAGATTGCGTTCGCGATACTGGAGTCCGGACGTGTTGAACAGACGGCGCAGCTGACCGTCCTGCAGCGCCAGCATGCGGCGCAATTCAGGCACGGTCGGCGGTTGCTCGTAGATCGGTTTCTCCACGAAGTTCACGCCCCGCGCACGCAGCCATTTCGTGGCGTCTCGGCACGTGCTGCATTTCGCGTAAGTATAAACGAGGATGGGGGCGGACATGATGTCGCCCCCATCTGAATGCGAGGAGCGCGCGGGCGCACTCTCAAAGCGGAGTGGTGCGCGAGTCGGCCGAGCCGTCGCGCCCGTGCGCCAGCTTACTTTCGCTTGGCCGCTGCCGCTTTGGCCTTGGTGGCCTGCTGCGAGGTGATGAGGCTTTGCTTGCGCTGCGCCTCAACGTTGGTGCGGGCCTGTTTCTGTGAAGCGTTCTTTTGCGTGGATTTCGGGGAGCGATCGCCCATGGGATTTTTCTTTGGAGGAGGTTGATGGCGACGGGAGAAGTGCCCCCGCCGGCCAGCGCCAATATCGCGGGCTCCCCGGGGATGTAAACAGCCATCGCGGTTGCGGAAAACTATTCGCGTTGTCTCGCCGACGAACGCGTCAACGGTGAGGGCGATGAAGAAGACTTTCCCGCTCCAGGCTCCCGGCAAGGACGATGCACGCGTGCGTGACAAGATTCGCCACGAAGTAAACAAGGCGCTGCGACGGGCGCGCCGCCGTCCGCCGCAGGAGGGATTTCGCGGCTGGGACTTCACCTGCCGCATCGGCACGAGCGAGACCACGGCGACCCCTTGCGCGCTCGCTGAAATTGCCTCGGGCATCGATCGCATCGCTGAAGGCGGCGCGACCAAAGTCTATCTCGAGATCACGCCTGTGCCCGCGCGCCGCATTCCGCCGCCGGAGACATCGGGCCTCTAAGCACGCGTTCGCGCGTCAAGCCTTCTTCACGAAGCAGGACTTCAGGGCCATCGCGACACCGTCGATCTTGCAATCGATGTCGTGGTCGCCGTCCACGAGCCGGATGTTCTTCGCCTTGGTGCCGCCCTTGAGAACGCCCGAACCGCCGCGAAGTTTCAGATCCTTGATCAACACGACGGTATCACCGTCGGCCAGCGGCGTGCCGTTCGCATCTTTCCACACGCGCGCCGCCTCGGCCGCGGAGACTTTCGGCCATTCGTGTCCGCAAGTCGCGCACTCCCACTTGTCGGAATGGCTGATGATGTCTTCGAGCGTGCAGGCCGGGCAGGTGGGCTGGGACATGGGGAGGGGCACGTTGCCGTCCGCGGCGGGCGAAGCGCAAGCCCGAATCAGTGACGCGGATACTCGTCGAACCAGGAACGCAATTCGGTGACCACCTCGCCGCCTTCGCCATTGATGACCGCGGCGATGCCGCTGCCGGGCTGGCGATTGAGCCGCGCGGTCATCATGTGGTGGAACTTCACGCCGGGCGCGACGGGACATTCGATCGCGTTGTCGAGGATCACCGGCGTGTTCCGCAAGACGGCATAGACGCCGAGGCCCCACGCCTCGTGCGTTTGCACGTGGTCGGCGACCTTGTAGGCGGCATAGCCGCGACGCGGGCCGTTCATCCACGCTGCCTGGCTTGGTGGATCATAGGGCAGTTCGCATTGATAAAGAAAAACGCGCCCGCCTTCGCCGTTCCACAGCGTCTGGTATTCCTGGGTGTGCTCGACAAACAGGCCGTAAACCGTGACGTCGCGACCATTCACCACGAGGCCGCGGGCATTGACGTTTTTTTCCCACCCGGCGCCCGGCCCGTGGTCGGCCCGCCAGAGCCACGTGTGATCGATGACGACGTCGTGGCTGTTCACGATCACGAACGTGTGCACGCGTCCCGCGATCGACGAACCGGCGCGACAATAGACATCGTGCAGATAAATGGGATCGGCGGCGTGCGATCGGTCCGAGCCCGCTGGGCCGATTTCGAGCAGCACGCGCGATGCGGTCTCACCCGCCTCGAGGAGCAAGCCGGCGAGGGAAACGCCGTTAACGTCGGCGACTTCGAGGAGCGAATTGCCGTGCGTCGCCAGGAGCGTCGCATAGCCGATTCCGAGCACGATGGTGCCCGCCCGTTCGATTTTCACCGGCGCATCGAGCCGGTAGATTCCGGGCGTGAACAACAAATGCCGCCCCGCTGCGAGGGCGGCGTTGAGGGTCGCGGCGGTGTCGCGCTCCGCCCGGGCGACGTGAAATTCATCGAGCGGCACGGCGCGTCCTGGCGTCGGGGCATCGGCCCACGTAATGCCGCGAAACTCGCGCGGATTCGCGGCCGGGACGAAGACTTCGTAGCCGCCGCGCTCGGTGACGCGCAGAAACGGCTTTTCCCGACTCACCGGAGTCCGCTCCACCACGGTGTAAGGGGGCGTCGGCCACGTGCCGGAGGGCGGCCGAGTGACGCCGACAAAAACCATGTTCCAACTGCTGCCGATCCAGTTTTGCCACTCGACGTTGCGCGAGAGCCACTGTTGCTGCGTGCCCGAATTCACCTGTCCGTCGATGCGGCAATCGGCCATGAATCCACCGCTCGCCCAGCCGCCGGCCCAGAGATCCAAGTTGCCGCGCACATGCACGCGGCGCAGCGCGGTCGCCTGCGAAACGCCCCAGACGTTCGTGCCGTTCTCGCGCGTCGGCGTGACAGCGAGATTTTCCGCTCCGCGCCAGAAATTGAGCGTCGCGTTGCGATTCTCCCTCCAGTCGGCGGTGACGCGAACCGCACCGGAGATATGCACGTCGTCCGGTGAGCGTCCGAGCCCAAGCACCTGGGTATAGAAGCCGACCTGCACATCCGCATGGTAATCGCCCGGCCGAAAGAGAAGGGCGTAGCGTCCGGGGCCAAATTCGCTGCGCTCCTGCTCCGCAAAGACCGCGTCGAGCCGGGCCTGCAAATCCGGGGTCGAGGGATCGACGACGATCACGTTCGGACCGAAGTCCGGCGAGGCGCCGGCGGACGATGCAATCGAAACCAGGGAGAGAAACATCATGGCGAGCCGAGACAGCGCAGAATTCATGAAAGGTGTCCTTGGTTGCGAATCTGGCGGCAGACCGGGGGAGCGGGCAAGCGGGAGCACGCGGATTCTTGCGGGCCCGAAATCAATCTGCGCAACTTTCTGCTCTTCGTGCCTGCGCAACGCACCGCTTTGTTGCATGACTTGCGACGACCATGAACTCCCCGCGCCGAAAATCTGCGCCGTCGTCGCGCCCCGCCGCCCAGGAAACGGAAATCACCGCGTTCGTCGCTCAGCTCGAACATCCGTTGAAGAGCGGGATTCTCGCGGTGCGAAAAACGATTCTGGGAGTCGATCGGTCCATCACGGACGGCGTGAAGTGGAATTCCATCAGCTTTCGCACCACGGAGTATTTTGCGACCGTCCATCTGCGCTCGCACGACCGCGTGCAAATCGTGTTTCACTTCGGAGCGAAGACGCGTGGCCGTGCGCCGCTCGATGTCGCTGCGCCTGTCGGGCTCGTGCGCTGGCTGGCGAAGGACCGCGTGCTCTTCACCGCCGGTGTCGGTGTGGAGTTGAAACGAAACCTGCCCGCGCTCGCGGGCTTCGTGCGCCAGTGGATTGCCCACGTCTGAACGTGTGCCGGGCGCGATTGCGGAGGAGAGAACGCATCGGGTAATCGCACCGGGCGAACCACGGGAATTCGACTGAAAATGCCTCGGCCACCGTCAGGGTTTTTGAGCTGCCGTATTCCTGCGCGGAACGCTACGGTCGCGGGGACCACTCACTTGCCATGTCCAACCCCGAACTGCCCGCCCGCCCGAAACGCTTCTCGATGATCCGCTCATTCGTCGCCGCGGATTTCCTCACGCTCGGCAACGGCGCGTGCGGCAGCGGCTCGGTGCTCGCCGCCATGCAATACCTCGTGACGCATGAAGCCCGCTGGCTCGTGCTCGCGATGGCCTTGCTGCCCGTGGCGCTGGTGTTGGATTTTGCCGACGGTCGGGTGGCCCGCTGGCGGCGGCGGTCATCCATTCTCGGCGCCGACCTCGATTCGCTGGCGGATGTCATCTCGTTCGGCCTCGCACCCGCCGCGGTCGGTTTCGCGGCCGGTCTGCGCGGCGAACTCGACGTGGTGATTCTGCTCTATTTCGTCGCGTGCGGCATCAGCCGTCTGGCGCGCTTCAACGCCACCGCCTCCGACCTTGCAGACGAATCGGGCAAGGTGAAATATTTCGAAGGCACGCCGATTCCCACGAGCGTCTTCATCGTGCTGTTGCTCGCGGGTCTGCACTTCGCCGGCCAGCTCCGTCCGGGTGACATTTGGCTCGGGACCTGGACCATCGGCAGCTGGGTGCTGCATCCCCTCACGATTCTCTACGCGCTCAGCGGCAGCGCCATGATCAGCACGATTCGCGTGCCAAAAATCTGATTCGCTGTCGTGGCGCTCACCAGAGTCTGAACCGACAGCGGTGGCTCTTGGTGCTCGGCACGCTTCGGCTCGCATTTTTTCGCCGGTGTGGTCGTCTCGACGCGCCATGCAAGACCACGATCGCTCCAATCAGGCTGAGTCTGATTTCCGCCGCCGCGCACTGATTCAGAGCGGCCTCGCGCTGATGGGAGGAATGGTTTTGGGCCCTGCCGTGCTCTACACGCTCGCCCAATCGGGCGAACTCGGCACTGCGGAAACGGCGCCGTATCGCAGCAGCGCAGTGCTGCTCGCGAGTCTCGTCGGGTTGATCTGGGGAATCTTGCGCGCGAAGAAAGCGCGCAGCAGCGCGATGGACGGCCCGGGACTTCTCGCACTCGCGCTGATGTTTGTCGGCGCGATGTCGGCGTTCACTTACGTTGCGTTGCTCACGTTGCTCTGGCTCGGCGGCAGCTGGCTGGAGTAGCGGCGCGCAGCCCCCGACGACAAGAAATCCGTCACCGAAGTTCCGGTGACGGGCGGGGTGACGGAGCCAACGGCTCACGTGGCGATAAAGCCGCCGACGATCAACAGGGCAATCAGGATGCCCATCAGACTTTCGCCCGCGATCAGCCCGGAAGCAACCGGCACGACGGTCTTGTCGGCAAACTTCGGCCAAACCCGGCGGAGCACTTCGGCCAGCGCGGCGCCGAGGAACATGGCGATGCAATTGCTGCCCGGAATCACCATCGCGATGCCGAGGCCGGACGGCGAGGGAACGTAGGTGCGCAGTGGCTTCGGCGCGAATCGTTCGAGCAGCGCCAGAGCGACGCCGAGCGCGAGACCGACGACGATGGCGGTGCGCGAAGTGGCGTGCAACGCGCCGATGCCGTCGGAAAAGGCTTTCGACACGCCCGCCCAGACCACGCACGAAGGCGCCGGCCAGGCTTCGCCGCCGAGCAGCGACGGGTCGGGGATGATGAGGTTGAACGCCGGCACGATGACGATCGCACCTGCGACCACGCCGAAGAGTTGCGCGTAGAGCTGATGCTTCGGTTTGGCGCCGAGCAGCCAGCCGGTCTTGAGCGTGGTGAGCAGATCCGCAGCGTGCAGACCGATCCCACCCGTGACATTCGCGGACATGATGTTGCCCGAAAGATTTCCGGGCGTCATCACGCCGTAGAGCATCTGCGTGACGGGCCCGAGCGCCTTGGTCGGCGTCACATCGGTCTCGCCCGTGACGCGCGCGGCGACGAAGCCCATGACGACGGCGAGCGGAATCGCGATCAGTGCAGCCCAGAGCGGAATCTGAAACAGCCACACCATGAGAAACACGACGAAAGGTGACAGCACGGCGAACCCCGCGGGGAACCACCATTCCGGGCACTCGAGCGTGGCGATGCCTTCGTCGGCTTTCTTTCCGCCGCTGAAGATGCGGGTCAGGCCCGTGAACGAGCGGGCGATGCTCTTGTAGTCGATGGCGAAGGACGTGAGGCCCGACGCCACGAGGATGGCGGCGCCCGGCCAGAGCGTCCACGCGACGATGGATTTGTAGTTCACGGCGGTGACGATGCCACGTTCCACCAGCGAGGGCGCGAGCACGCCATAGGTCAGCACGCCACCAAGCAGCAGCGACCAGCCGGTGCGGAAGCTCATCAACGCGCCGCCGCCGACGAGGACGACCTCCGCCTTGATGGAAAGCGTCCATTCGGCGAGCGAACGCCCCGCGAGAGTCAGCGGGAGCGGAATCGTGCCTGGGATCCAGTGCCAGGCGTCGCGAAACCACGTGAGGATCGCCGCGAACACGGCGGAGCCGGCCAGCCACTTGGTCTTGCTCGCGCCGGCGCCCGACGCCGCCTCGTGGATCGAACGAATCGTTTCCGCGGTCGCCGTGCCGGTCGGGTAGGCGAGGCCTTCGTGATTGATCAGCTGACGCTTGATGGGAATCGCAGCGAAGACGCCAAGCGCCGCGATGAGCGCGAACCACGCGATCATGGACATCGTGTCGGGTCGCACGGTCGTCACCATCAGCAGCGCGCCGAACGCCGCCATGTTGCCGCCACCGGTCATGTAGCCGGCGCCGGACGCCACGGTCGTGAGCGCGTTGTTCTCGAGCACGCCGAGCGGTTTCTTCACCACGCGCGCCGCCTGCAGCAACTGGAACGCGCTGAACGCCAAGATGCACGCCGTGAGCGTGACCCCCATGCTCCAGCCGGTTTTGAAAAACACGTAGAGGTTCGAGAGGCTCATCACCGCACCAATCAGCATGCCGACAATGACGGCGCGGATCGTGAGGTTGGTCGCGTTGGGCTGGTAGATGTTGGCCAGCCAATCGGCTTCGCGCGGGGAATCCAAAGGGCTCGGACGGACGGCAGCAGGGGAGTCGGTCATTGGGGAATTTCGGCCGACCATGACAGTGCGTGCAGCCCCTGCAAGCCGGGGCTGCACGCCGCGGGCGGCGGGAATACGGTCGCGTCCAGTCAGCAGCGCGCCTTCATGCCTGCATCAGCAATGATCCGACCGCAGACATTACTGCTCGTGCTCCTCGTCATGGCGTGCTTTGCCGCCAACAGCTTGCTGACGCGCCTGCTCGTCAATCGGCAGCTGCTCGACCCGGCGGCCGTCACGCTGGCGCGGTTTGCCGCCGGTGCGGTCATGCTCGGGCTGATTCTCGGCAGCCAGGGTCGCGCGCGCGACGCGCTGCCGCGCGCAGTGGACGGCCCGCTCATCGTTTTTCTCGGCGGCTACGCGCTCGCGATCGCCTACGGCTACCGGCATATCACGGCGGCCGCGGGCACGTTCGTGTTCTATGCGTTTGTGATCGTGACGATGGCGGCAGGCGGAACCAAACCGACGCGACGGGTGGCGGCGGGCGCGTTGATTGCACTCGCGGGCGTGGCGCTGCTGGCGCTCGGCAAAGTGCGGGGCACGACGCCCATCGGCGTGCTCTTGCTGGCGCTGACCGGCACGACGTGGGGTGCGTATTCGCTCGGGCTGCGAAGACGCGGAGCACCATTGATTGCCAACGCCCGCGCGTTCGTCGGAGTGGCTTTGCTGTTGCCGCTGCTCGCGTGGGTGGAGCGCGACGTCCTCCGGTGGACGCCGGTCGGCCTGGCCCTTGGCCTGGGCATGGGAGCGTTCACAACCGCGCTCGCCTATGCGCTGTGGGCGCGCGTCCTGCCCGCGCTTTCACCGCTCGAAGCCGGCATGTTTCAATTGCTCGTGCCGGTCCTGACCGCGGTCACTGGCGTCTTTGTGCTCGGCGAGCCGTTCACGGGGCAGCTCGCTGCGGCGGGCGCGCTCGTGCTCGGGGGCATGTGGCTGACGATCGGCGGAGGCGGGCCCGGCGAACGCCGTTGAGAGTCAGTCGGCCGGGTCCAGCGGACGACCGCGTTGCTGTGCAATCATCCACCACAGGCGTTCGCCAATGGTCTCGGCGGCGACAATTAACTCCTGGGCTTCGATGGGACTGAGGTGGGCGCGGCAGTGCCGGCGCCACAAGTCGAGCCACGCTAAAAAATGTCGTTCCTCGAGACCGAGCGGAAAATGCTTGGCGGGCATCGCGCCGCCATAGCGCATCGGACCGCCGGTGACGTTCGACCAGAAGTCGGCGATTTTTTCCAAGTGGGCGGGCCAGTCGTCGATGTGCGCGGTGAAGATCGGGCCGATTTCCCGCTGTTGACGGACATCGGCGTAGAAATGCCGCAGCAGATGCAACAGGCGCGGCCGGCCGCCGAGCCGGGCAAAGAGAGAATTGGGCGATGACTCCATTGGGTCCACGAAAGCCAAATCGTCGCGGGTGTCAGGGGCCAAACCGCGAAAGAGTGAGCCCGCTCAAGTTTCGAGACGAAGTCCGAGCGTGACGTTTCGCGGCGAACGGTTTCCGTGGGCACATGGCTCGAGGATTTTCACCGCAGGAGGAGGCGCTGTATTACCGGACAGCGGAAGCGGTGCTGGAGAAATTGGCCGAAGCCCACGAGGCGCCCGCGATCCTTGCCGTCGTGCGCGAGGCATTTGAGCGTTTCGAGCAGGCCTATCAATCTGCGCCCGCGGCGGCGCGGGCAGCCGTCGCTTGTCGCGCGGGCTGCGGGACGTGCTGCCACAACGACGTCGCGGTGCAGGCCCACGAGGTGTTCATCGCCGCGGAGTTCATTCAACGCACCTTTTCGCCCGAGGACCTTGATGCTGTAATCGCACGGGCCGCCACGCATCGCGCCGCTTATCTCGCCGGTCGGAGCGATCCGGCGTGGAAATCCCCCCGGACGCCCTGCGTGCTGCTCCGGGAGGGCAGTTGCTCCATCTACGAAGGACGCCCGGAAATCTGTCGCGCCTATCACAGCAACAGCCTCGACGGCTGCATTGCGAACCTCGCGGCGGGCTACGAAAAGGTGGACGTGAACATTCGCGCGCTGCGCGGCCGCATGTTTGCGGTGATGCTTGCGATCGATCAGGCGGTCGAGAGCGCGGGCTTCGACGACCACGCCTACGACTTCGGCACGGCGCTGCATGAAGCACTGACGAACAGCCTGTGCGTCGTGCGCTGGTCGCGCCGCGAGCCGGCTTTCCCCGAATCGTTTCGCGAGCGCGAGGATTGAAGTCGGCCGGGTTTGCCTTCCGGAACGTCGGGGACTAATTTCCGTTCAACCCATTCCACCATGTCCAACCCGCTGCTCATCATCCGCACCACCACGCAACCGGTCGATGCCGCATGTGCCCGACTGCAGGAAGTGTCCACCGCACACAAATTCGGCGTGCAGGCCTATCACAATCTCCGCGAAAAAATGGAGCTGAAAGGAGTGGCCTTTGGCCGCGAGTGCCGCGTCGTGGAGGTCTGCAATCCGCAACAGGCTGCGATCGTGCTTGGGCAGGATATCGAAATTTCCACCGTGCTCCCGTGCCGCATCTCCGTTTACGAGGAGGACGGTCGCACCGCCCTCGCCACAATGAAGCCCACTGCGATGCTCGGGATGTTCAACGCCGCGGGCGCCGCCGAGACGGCCCGGGCGGTCGAGGATGCCCTCGTCCGCATCATGGACGAGACCTGCCGCGACTGAACGCGGCGCGGCGCGCAGCCTGTGACGCGCCCGGCGTGGCTCAGCTTTGGCGTTGCGGCACCGGAAGCGCCGCGCATCGTTCGTTTCACCTATGTTGCGACGCTTCTTCTTGTCGGCCGCCCTGGTGATGGCGGGTTGGGCTACCTCGGTGCAGGCGAACGATGCGGATGTTGCCGCGATCCAAGCCGAGATCACAAAGAATCACGACCGCGCGATTGCGCGCTTGCAGGAATGGATCAGGCACCCGGCCATCGCCGCCGAGGACCACGGATTTCCTGACGGCGCCGAGCGCATGGCAGCGCTGTTGCGCGAGGTCGGTTTTCAACAGACGGAAATCGTCGCGACTGACGGCAAGCCGGGGGTGTTCGCCACCCTCGATGCCAGCGCCGAAAAGACCGTCGGCATGTATTTCATGTATGACGTGAAGCAGTTCGACCCGGCGGAGTGGACTTCGCCTCCACTGGAGGCGGCCATCATTGACCGTCCCGGGGTGGGCAAGGTGATGATCGGCCGCGGGGCGGTGAACCAGAAGGGCCCCGAGTCCGCGTTTCTCGCGGCCATCGACGCGTTTCGCACCGCGGGAAAAAAACTTCCGGTGAACATCGTGCTCATCGCGGAAGGCGAGGAGGAGATCGGCTCGCCGCACATCGCGCAGCTTGTGCTCAAGCCGCACGTGAAGGAGGCGCTCGCGAAATGCATCGGCGTCTGGATGCCGCACGCAACGCAGGGACTCGATGGCGCGGTCACGGTGAATCTCGGCGCCAAAGGGGTCGTAGAAGTCGAACTCACCGCCAGCGGCGCCAAGTGGGGACGCGGCCCCATGCGGGACGTGCATTCCTCGTTCAAATCGATGGTCGATAGCCCGGTCTGGCGGCTGGTGCAGGCACTCGACACGCTCGTGACCGAAGACGGCAACACGGTGGCGATCGACGGTTGGTTCGAAAACGTCCGGCCGCTGCTGCCCGAAGAAAAAGCCATGATCGCGGAGGCGTCCAGGAAACTCACGGAGCGTCAATTCAAGGTCGGCGCCGCCACGACGAAGTGGATCGACGACCTGCCGTTCCTCGCCGCACTCGAGCGCTACGTCTCGCAACCGACCGCCAACATCGAGGGCATCTATGGCGGCTACACCGGTCCCGGGGGCAAGACGGTGTTGCCCCACAAGGCATCCGCGAAACTCGATTTCCGTCTCGTGCCCAATCAAACTGCGGAGGAAGCGGTGACCAAATTGAAGGCGCATCTCGCGAAGCGCGGATTCGGGGACATCGACGTCAACTTCACCGGAGGCTACGGCCCGACGGCCACCAAGGCAGACGAACCGATGATCCAGAAGCAACTCGCGGTGCTCAAACGCAGTGGCGTCGAGGCCGTCCTTTGGCCGCGGCTCGCGGGTTCGTATCCAGGCTTTGTGTTCACCGACGCGCCGCTGAATCTCGCCGCCGGTCACTTCGGCCTCGGGCATGGCGGCGGCGCGCACGCGCCGGACGAGTTTTTCGTCATTGAGTCCGCCAATCCGAAAGTGCGCGGCTACGACGGCATGACGTTGTCGTTCGTCGAGTATCTCTACGAACTCGCGAAGTAACCGGGGCGCGACTCCGCGCGCCCAAACCTCCCCGGGCGGGCCGTTGCAGGCCCGCCTTTCTCGTGGATCGGCGCCGACGCTTGGAGAAAATCCCTACTACCAAAGGCGAAGAGCGACGCGGTTTACTTCAGCGGGACGGGCGGCACAACCGGGGGCATGGACACCACGAATCCCAACCAAGCCCTGTGGGAAAAGGGCGATTTCACGGCGATCGCCGCGACGATGCGTCATTCGGGAGAAGCGCTCGTGCGCTCGCTCGGCGTCACGCCGCCCCTCCGGGCGCTCGATCTCGGCTGCGGCGACGGCACCACCGCAGTTCCGCTCGCCAAGCTCGGCGCCGAGGTGCACGGCATCGATATCGCGCGCAATCTGGTCGAGGCCGGCCGCCGCCGCGCGGCGAGCGAAGGAGTGGCATCGCGTTTGAAGTTCGAACACGGCGACGCCTGCCGCCTCACTGGCGTGCCGGACGCGACGTTCGATCTGACGTTGACGGTGTTCGGCGCGATGTTCGCTCCGCAGCCGTTCGCGGTGGCGAAGGAAATGGTGCGCGTGACGAAACCCGGCGGTCGCATCGTCATGGGCAATTGGATTCCCAACGATCCGACCTCGTTCGTTTCGCAATTGCTCAAGATCAGCGCGAGCTACACGCCGCCACCGCCCGAGGGCTTCGTCTCACCGATGACCTGGGGCGTCGAAACGCACATTCACGAACGCTTCGGGCAGGCGGGCGTGCCGGCGCAGGACATCACCCTCGCCAAGGATACTTTTTATTTTCACGCGGCCAATCGGAGTCCGGAAGATTTGATCGAGACCTTCCGCTGCTATTATGGCCCGACGATGAACGCATTTGCCGCGGCGGAAAAAAGCGGTCGCGCCGAGGAACTTCGCCGTGAACTCATTGCCGAAGCGCGCAAACACAACCAAGACGCGAACGGCGGCACGATGATCCCCGCGACGTTCATGCGCGTGACGGTGCAACGCTGAGTGGCACGCGTGCCGGAATGCCGGCAGGCGGAAAGCGGCCTCGCTGGCCAGCCGGCGTCCCCGGCAATTCCGATCGGCTACCCGGCGCGCTGCCGCGCGATCTCGGTCGCGATTTGCGCGGCGAAGCGCGCGTTGTTCAGCACGAGCGCAATGTTCGCGGCGAGCGAGCGGCCTTGCGTGAGTTCGAAAATGCGTTGCAGCAGGAACGGCGTGACCGCCTTCGCGGCGATCTTGCGCTGGGCGGATTCCAGGAGCGCCTGCTCGATGAATGGTGTGATCTCCTCGCGCGGGATTTCCGCGTCGGCCGGGATGGGGTTGGCGATGAGCTGACCTCCGGGCAATCCCAGTCGCACGCGCGTGTGATGCGCTGCGGCGATTTCGGCTGCGGTGTCCAGTCGGAGCGGAGCCGACAAGCCTGAGGAACGGGACCAGAAGGCCGGAAACTCGTCCTGCCCGACTGCGATCACCGGCACGCCGAGGGTTTCGAGCACCTCGAGCGTCTTCGGCAAATCGAGAATCGCCTTGGCTCCGGCGGAAACGACGGAGACCGGCGTTTCGGAAAGCTCGCGCAGATCGGCCGAAACATCGAACGTTGTTTCCGCGCCGCGATGCACGCCGCCGATGCCGCCAGTCGCAAACACATCGATGCCGGCGAGTCGCGCGCCGATCATGGTCGCGGCGACCGTGGTCGCTCCCGTGCGGCCTGTGCTCAGGCAAACGGCGAGGTCGGCGCGGGAGAGTTTCATCACGCCGGGTGCGCGACCGAGCGACTCAAGTTCGGTTTCCGTGAGTCCGACGTGGATTCGCCCGTTCATCACCGCGATTGTCGCAGGCACGGCGCCGGCGGCGCGCACTTGCGCCTCGACGCGCCGCGCCGTCTCGACGTTTTGCGGGTAGGGCATCCCGTGGGTGATGATCGTCGATTCGAGCGCCACGAGCGCGCGGCGGTCGGCGCGGGCGGATTGAACTTCGGGCGAGTGGGCGAGCGGAAAATTCAAGGGGCGCAGTGTTCTCCTGCGATGTAGTCTGCCGCGGCGCTGAGCGCCGTGTCGAGCGCGGCTTGGCGCGCCAGGCCGCGGCGCTCCGCGGCGAGATGGGCCGCCATGAACGTGTCGCCGGCGCCGGTCACCCGGTTGACGCCGACCTGCCGCGGCTGGCCGAGCAACAGGCCTTCGCCGGCCCGCCCGTCGCAGCATTCGCGTCCGCCATCGGTGACGAGCACGCGGCGCGCGCCGCGGGCCAGCAGCGCGCGCGCGGCCTCGGCGGAATTCTCAAAGCGCAGCCCGCAAAGCAGACCGGCTTCCTCGAGATTGACGTAAAGCGTGACTCCGGCGTGACCGAGCAACGGGAGCAGGCGCTCGGCCTTGCCGGGACTGGCGGGCGCCACCCGGAGATCGGCGGCCGCGAACAGCGGAGAGTGGGCGATGTCCGAGAGCAACGCGGTGGTAAGATTGCCATCGAGCACGATGAGCCCGGGCCACGGTGATTGCGCCGTGCCGAGCCGCCCATCCTCGAGCGGTTGCAGAATCGCCGCGCCCGCGGATTCGAGCGAGTGCGCATCGGCCACCGCCCCGACGAGGCCGCGCGGGTCCTCGATCGCGAGATAACAGTCCGTGGGCAAATCCGCGGATCGATGCACGAAATCGGCGTGGAGCCCGAGACGCGTGCACGCGGTGACGAGATCGTCGCCCTCCGGATCACGACCGATCGCAGTCAGCAGTGTCGGCGTGAGCCCGAAGCGGCGCAGCGTCACGGCGACATTCATCGCAACACCGCCGGGCAGGCGCTTGATACGGCCGGGCACATCGGCGCCCGCGTGCATCTCGGTTGGCGCGCGCGCGATGATGTCCCACAGCACAGCTCCGATGCAGACAACGTCGGGTTGGATGGATGACGACATGGGGTAGGGTTGGCAAGATGCGCCCTGCCGCACGGCTCCGTCAAGGGGTCGAAGAATCGCAACGGCGCGCTTCACTCGCGCGTCGCAAAATGCCCGGGGTTGCGCTCGGTGAAATTACCGCAGCATCCGCCGCGACCCATGGCGCCGGCGCGGCCGACCGGGAATTGAAGCTGGCGGAGTGGGGCGCCGCGCGATTGCGTGGGTCGCCCTCAAGGCGCGCCGTGCTTTCCATTCAAACCCGCAAGTCGCTCCGCAAATGGCGGGATCGGTGCTTCATGATGCGGGAGCGCGCGCTCGACCGCTGGCTATTTCCCCGCGGGAAGCGCATCGCGTTCTGGCCCTGGAAAGAGCTCGAAGAACCGGTGCGGCGCAGCTTCGCATTCACGCGACACCGGATTTCGTTCACGCCCCTGCTGTCGGGCGGCGGAGATTTCGATCTCGTGGTGCCGCTATCGATTGAGACGTTGCACGCGGCGGCGGCGGACGATTCGCTGCGCCGCCGCAATCCGCTGCCGATACCCACGCGGCAGGCGATCGAGTTGTGCGACGACAAAGCGGCGCTGAACGCCCGCCTGCGTGACCTGGGCTATCGCCGACACGTCCCCGCGGACGCGGGGCAGAGTGTCTATCCTCGCATCCTCAAGTTGCGGCGCGATTCCGCGGCGCGGAACATTTTCCGTCTCGACGGTCCAGCCGATGAAGTTGCGCATCGGCTCGAACTCGATTCACCCGACTGGCTGCAACAAGCCTGTGTGCCGGGCGAAGTCGAATACACCGCGCATGTCCTGCAGATCGATGGCCGGTTGCGCCGGGCGATCACGCTCAGCTTTTGCATGGCTCATGACCGAGCGATCAAGGGCCGCGACCACGTCGTGATCCATCGACGCTGTGCCAACCGACATCTCGCGCTGTTCGAGGAGATGCTCAACGCAATCGGTTTTGAGGGCCTTTGTTGCTTCAATTACAAGGAGCGCGAAGGCGTGCCCGTCATCTTCGAGATCAACCCTCGTTTCGGCTTCACGCTGGGGCCGTTTTTTGCGGCGTTCGTGCGCAGCCTCGCGTGGGAACGAGCGGAGCGGGTGGCAACGGTGGCGCGACGGGGCCGCGGACCCGTTTGACCGCCGAAGCGCGCCAAAAATTGTGCTGCGCTTCACCGCCGACCTGATTGTTTGCCGCGCCATGAAACTCAAGGAAGTGATGGCCGCGTTGCAGGCGAAAGGCAGCGAATCGATCAAGCGCATCATGATGAAGCACGGCGCCAAGGAGCCCTATTTCGGCGTGAAGGTCGCGGACATGAAAGTCATCGCGAAGCAGATCAAAGGCGATCAAGCGCTCGCACTGGAACTCTACGCCACCGGCAACGGAGACGCGCAATACCTCGCCAGCATGGTGGCCGACGGCGCAAAAATGTCGCGCGCGGAACTCAACTCGTGGGCGAAGAACGCGTCGTGGGATATGGTTTCCGGCACGACGGTGCCGTGGGTCGCGTCCGAGCATCCCGACGGAGCAGCGTGCGCCCTGAAGTGGATCGACTCGAGGAACGAGCAGGTCGCGCGGGCGGGCTGGGCCGCACTCAGTGCGCTCGCGGCGACCAGACCGGACGCCGAATTGCCGCTCCAAGAATACAGCAGCTTGCTCGACCGCATCGTCACGTCGATCCACTCGGCGCCCGACGGCGTGCGCTACACGATGAATAATTTCATCATCGCAGTTGGCACCTACATCGCCCCCTTGGGTGCCAAGGCGCTTGCGACCGCCCGTGCGGTCGGAAAGGTTGAAATCGATATGGGCGACACCAATTGCAAGGTGGCCGACGCCGAAGAATACATCGGCAAAGCCCGGCGCGGCGCGCCCGTGGCCCCAAAGCGCAAGACGGTGCGTTGCTGAGGCGGGACGGAAAAGGACTGACCGCAAGAGTCACGGGCTGCCAGTCCGCCGAGCCGCCCCGTTTCCCGGTCCCGAAAATTGCAGTCATTGTCCAAATCCACGACGTCCATTCGTTGAATCAGCAGGAACCCGCGCGTTCGCCGGCTCTCAACCCTCAACTCCCTCCAGTCCATGTCCACGCAGACCATCCGCCTCCACCGTGTTCTCCGCGCCTCGCCCGAAAAAGTCTATCGCGCGTTTCTCGATGCCGACGCGCTGATCAAATGGATGCCACCTTACGGCTTCACCGCCAAGGTGCATCATCTCGACGCCAAGGTCGGCGGCGCGTTCCGCATGTCGTTCACGAATTTCACGACGCAAAAATCGCACGCGTTCGGCGGCACCTATCAGGAACTCGTGCCCAACGAGCGCCTGCGCTACACGGACAAGTTCGACGACCCGAACCTCCCCGGCGAAATGCAGATGACGGTGACGCTCAAGGCCGTCGTCTGCGGCACGGATATCTCGATCGAGCAGTCCGGCGTTCCGGAAATGATTCCCGCGGAGATGTGCTACCTCGGTTGGCAGGAATCGCTCGCGCAACTCGCGCTCGTCGTCGAACCGGACATCAAGGAGTGACGCGCGCGCCGGGCATGCGCGACGATCGACGCAGTTCGCGATGCACCGCCGCGATCACTGCGTTGCGACCGCAATGCCGGAGCCGATCATCATCGTGCCCGCGGTGCGATTGAGGGCCTGCAGGCTGCGCGGACTCTGAAAAAACCGGCGGCTGCGCGCGGCGGCGTAAGCATAGGCCGCCGGAATAAGGCCGACGACCACCACTACTATGACGGTCATCGCAGCGGCGTCGCTGAAGCGCAGCCGTTCGAGATCGATGAACGTCGGCAACAATCCCGCGTAGAAGCCGATCGTCTTCGGGTTGCTGATCGTGACGAGAAAGCCCGCCACGAAGTCGCGCGTGTAGCCACGTTCGGGCGTCGCGACGTTCGCGACGACATCCGTGGGCGTCGCCGGTCGCGATCGCCAGAGTTTCACTCCCAGCCAGATCAAATAGAGCGCACCGGCGAGCTTCACGAAAAGAAACAAGTCCCCGAGCGAACGCGCGAGCGCTGCCAGTCCGAGGACCGCGAGGCAGAAATAGATCAGGTCACCAAGCACGATGCCTGCAGTCAGGGCCAGCGCGTGACGGAAGCCGTGACCGATCGCGCAGGACACGACCGAGAAGATGCCCGGACCGGGCAGAGCGACCGCAATGGCCAAGGCGACAGTGAACGTGAGCAGGAGCGTGGCTTGCACGCCTCCGTGATGCGCGCGGCGCTGCCGCTTGCAACGCCTGCTGTCGTCATACCGGCACAGCTGGCGAGAAATCGGGATCGCTGATTTGGCCGTCGTGTGTTTCGAGTGGTGCGTGGGCAATTTGCGAACGGACCCGCGCGCTGCGGGCTTGCTGCTGATCATCATTTATCTCGGCTTCATCAGTCTGGGCTTGCCGGACGGCACGCTCGGCGTGGCGTGGCCAGCAGTCTATCCGGAGCTGGGCCTGCCCGTCGGCATGGCGGGCGCATTGATGCTCGTGGGAACCCTGCTCACGGCGATCGCGGGATTCTCGAGCGGGTGGGTGGGCGCGCGTTGGCGCACCGGGCCTGTCCTGCTGGTGAGCGGAATACTGACAGCGGGGGCGATGCTCGTTTTATCGCAGGCTCACAGTCTAGCGATGCTGTTTTTCGCGGTCGTGCCGCTCGGACTTGGCGCAGGCGCGGTGGATGCCGGACTGAACGGTTACGTGGCACGCCATTACTCGGGCCGGCACATGAATTGGCTGCATGCCTGTTGGGGCATCGGCGCGACCAGCGGGCCGCTGCTCATGGGCCAGGCGCTGGCGTCCGTGCATGGGTGGCGCGGCGGTTATCTCCTCATCGGCTCGATCCAACTCGGACTTGGGGTGTTGTTTCTCGTGTCGTTGCGACTGTGGGAAAAAGTGCCGGAGCACGCGCCCGCCGCGGCCCTCGCCCATGCGTCCACGCCCCCGACGCTGTCCGCGAACTCGTCGGCGGGCTGGCTGTCGGTCGCGATCTACGCACTCTACACGGGCGCGGAAATCAGCATCGGACTCTGGGCCGGCACGATTCTCGTCGTGGAACGCGGTCTCGCGCCGGAGCGCGCAGCGCTGTGGGTCGCCGGCTATTTTGGCGCAATCACGGTCGGACGCATCGCCGTCGGCGTCTGGCACGGGCGCTGGAGCAATCGTGCCGTGGTGCGCGCCGGCACGTTGCTCGCGTTGGCCGGCGCCTTCGGTTTCGCGTTCGGCGGCTCGGGCTTGGTCGCCGCGGTATCGCTCGCGTTGACCGGTCTCGGATTTGCGCCCGTTTATCCCGGACTGATGCACGAAGTGCCACGC
>PNJQ01000008.1 GCA_013821985.1 Opitutus sp. | reverse complement strand
TTTCACCTGCTCGAGCACGGCGGCGAAGAGTTTCCGGTCCTCCGCGGTGTCGATGCTTTCGGGCGAGGTGCCGATGATGTTCACCCCGCGCGCCTTCAGGGCGCTGGCGAGATTGAGCGGCGTCTGACCGCCGAATTGCGCGATCGCGCCGACGCAGCCTTCCTGCTCGTAAACCTCGAGCACGTCTTCGAGCGTGAGCGGCTCAAAGTAGAGGCGGTCGGACGTGTCGTAATCGGTCGAGACGGTCTCGGGATTCGAGTTGATCATCACCGTTTCGAATCCCGCCTCGCGCAAGGCGAACGATGCGTGCACGCAGCAGTAGTCGAACTCGATGCCTTGGCCGATGCGGTTCGGGCCGCCGCCGATGATCATGATTTTCTTCTTCGAAGATTTCATGACCTCGTTCTCGTCGCCGTAGCTCGAGTAATAATACGGCGTGAACGCCTCGAACTCCGCGGCGCACGTGTCCACCAAGCGGAACGTGGTGTTGACGCCAGCCTGCTTGCGCGCGGCGCGCATCGTGTCGAAATCGACCTTGAGCAGATGCGCGAGCTGCGCATCGGAGAAGCCGAACTGCTTCGCGCGGCGCAGCGTGCGCTCGTCGAGTTGCGTGAGCGTGAGCTTCTTCAGGTCCTGCTCCATCTCGTGAAGTTCGCGCAGTTGGTGCAGGAACCACGGGTCGATCTTCGTGAGATCGAAAATTTCGTCCACCGTCATGCCGCTCATGAACGCCCAGCGGAGATAATAAACGCGCTCGGCATTCGGCGTGCCGAGTTTCTGGCGGAGTGTCTGTTCGTCGGGAATGTCGTCGTGGCCGTATTTACCGCCGCCGCCCCACCCGCGCGCGCCGGTCTCGAGCGAGCGCAGACATTTTTGGAAAGACTCCTTGAACGTGCGGCCGATCGCCATCGCTTCGCCGACGGACTTCATCGCGGAGGTGAGCGTCGTGTTGGCGCCGGGGAATTTTTCGAAGGTGAAGCGCGGGATCTTCGTGACGATGTAGTCAATGGTCGGCTCGAAGCTCGCGGGCGTGAGGCGCGTGATGTCGTTGCGCAGTTCGTCGAGCGCGTAGCCGACGGCGAGCTTTGCGGCGATCTTCGCGATCGGAAAGCCCGTGGCCTTCGACGCGAGCGCAGACGAGCGCGAGACGCGCGGATTCATTTCGATCACGACCATGCGGCCGGTCACGGGATCGACGGAAAATTGGATGTTGGAACCGCCGGTCTCGACGCCGATCTCGCGAATGACGGCGAACGACGCGTCGCGCATCACCTGGTATTCCTTGTCGGTGAGCGTGAGCGCGGGGGCGACGGTGATGGAGTCGCCCGTGTGGACGCCCATCGGATCGAAATTCTCAATCGAGCAAATGACGACGCACTGGTCCTTGTGGTCGCGCATGACTTCCATCTCGAATTCCTTCCAGCCGAGGAGACATTCCTCGACGAGGACTTCGTGCGTCGGCGACGCTTCGAGGCCGCCGTTGACGATCTGTTCGAATTCCTCGCGGTTATAGGCGATGCCGCCGCCCGTGCCGCCGAGCGTGAATGACGGACGGATGATGAGCGGCATGGTGCCGATTTCCTCCGCGGCCTTGCGCGCTTCGTCGAGCGTGTGGACCGTGCGCGATTTCGCGACGTCGAGGCCGATCTTCACCATCGCCTCCTTGAACAACTGGCGGTCTTCGCCCTTTTGAATCGCGGGCGGCTTCGCGCCGATCATCTCGACGTTGTATTTTTGGAGAATGCCCTGCTCGTGCAGTTGCATCGAGAGGTTGAGCGCAGTCTGGCCACCGAGCGTCGGGAGGAGTGCGGAGGGTCTTTCCTTCGCGATAATTTTCTCGAGAATCTCGACCGTCAGCGGCTCGATGTAAGTGACGTCGGCGAACTCCGGATCCGTCATGATCGTCGCCGGATTCGAGTTCACGAGGATGACCTTGTAGCCTTCCTCCTTGAGCGCCTTGCACGCTTGGGTGCCGGAATAGTCGAATTCGCAGGCTTGGCCGATGATGATGGGGCCGGCGCCGATGATCAGGATGGACTCGAGGTCAGTGCGTTTAGGCATGAGCGCAGATTTCGGCGAAGGTTGGGGCCGCCGTTAGGCTCGGCAAGCGGGAAAAGGAACCGTGACGAAAGGAGGACCCAGAAAATCGAATCGCGAAGCGCAAGGTGGGCGTCGAGGTCCCCGGCGACGCCAAGGATGATTGAAGCGAGCAACGACGTTTGCGTCGCCGCCGCGACCACCTTCTCTGCCAGTCTTCGATGCCCTGATTCCCGGCGTCCGCTTCAGAGCTTGGTCGGATCAACCCCGAGCGCCCGACCGGCTTTGGCCTTGTCGCCGCCACAAGCGTGGAGGACGCGCGCAACATACTGCTTTTCCTGCCCCGCGAGGTAATCGGCGAGCGTCGGCCAGTCCTTGAGTTCGTGGACGCGGAGCGGCAATTGAGCCGAGGTGATCACGCGCGTCTCCGATGTCGAAATCACCTGCGAAATGACCTGCGTGAACTCCGCCAGATTTCCCGGCCAGCGGTAGGCGCGGAGCGTGGCGAGGGCATCGTCCGTGAATTCGATCTGGCGCGCGTCGAACTGCGGGTTGGCGGACTTGCCGGCGACGTCCTTGAGCAACAGCGGGAGGTCCTCGAAGCGCTCGCGCAGCGGCGGGATCTGCACGGGGAGCGCGGCGATGCGGTAGAATAATTCCTCGTTGAAACCACCCTCCTCCGTGAGTTTCTCGAGGTCCACCTCGGTCGTGCAGATAACGCGCATGTGCGCCGAATGCGCGCGGAGGATGGCGACGAGTTTTTCCTGCGTGACCTTGTCGAGGCACTGGACGTGGTGCAGCACGAGCGTGCCGCCCTTGGCCTGGAGAACCCATTTCCCGCCTGTGCCGTCCGCGCCGACGAGACCGTCCGCCATCACGGCAGCGTCGTTCTGCTTGCAATCGGCTGTCACCACCGGGCTGCCCGCAGGCGCTCCGGCGGCGTGAAGCAATTCGGCGGCAATATCGTGGCCCGCTCCGAGTTCGCCCGTGACGAGCACGGGGGTGTGGGCCGTCGCCAATTTCTTCAGCTGGGTGATGAGGCGCTGGATTTTGGCGCTCGTGCCGACGAAACGGGCGTCAAAATCGCCCGCTTTCGCCGCGCCGCCGGCGCCGCCGAGCGACTCGCGCTCGGTCACAACACGCTTGAACTCGATGCCCCGCCGCAGCGTTTGGATGAGTTCATCGACCCGAAATGGTTTCTGCAGGTAATCGAACGCCCCAAACTTCAACGCCTGAATCGCGCTCTCGGTGCTCGCGTAGGCCGTCATGATGATGACGACGGCGCTCGGGTCGTATTGCTTCAGGTGCTTGAGCAACGTGATGCCGTCCATCGGCTTCATGTCGATGTCGGCCAGCACGAGGTCGAACTTCTCCGCCTTGTAACGCACCAGCGCCTTCTCGCCATCCGTGGCAAACGCCGTGGCGTAGCCGGTCGGTTGAATGACGGCCTCGAGCATCTCGTGAATGGAGATGAGGTCGTCAACGATGAGGATGGAAGGCATGGCGCGAGAGGAAACGACTTTGCGAGTCGCCCAAGCGCACGCAAGCGGGTTTCAGACGCGTTCCGTGCGAAACGCCGTGCGCGGCACTTTAGCGTTCATTTCACAACCAAACCTGCCCGAGCGCACGGCCCCCGGCACAAAAACGCCGCGCCCGGGAAAGGCGCGGCGTCGCGGAAAAATCAGGTCGGACGCGAGCGTTCAGTTGCCGCCCGCCACCGCGCCGAGTTGAAAGATCGGGAGGAACATCGCCATGACGATGCCGCCGACGACCACGCCGAGGAACACAATGAGCATCGGCTCAATCAGCGACGTGAGCGCCGCTACGGTGGCGTCGCACTCCGTGTCGTAGAAATCGGCGATCTTGTTCATCATGCCATCGACGTTGCCGGTGGATTCGCCAGCCTTGACCATGTGCTTCATCATCGGCGGGAAAAACGGATTGGCCGCCATGACTTCGGAAACTTGTCCACCCTGCGAGACGTGGCGCGCGATCTCGGTGCACGCGTCTTCGACCTGCACCTTGCCCGAGGCCGACGAGACAATTTCAAGCGTGCGCAGGATCGGCACGCCGGAGCGCATAAGCGTGGCGTAGGTGCGACAGAAACGCGAAAGCGCGATCTTGTGCACGAGATTGCCCATGATCGGCAGACGCACGAGCCAGTGGTCGAACTGGCGGCGACCGGCCGGCGTCGCGGTGTATTTCTTGAAGAACAGGAACGCGCCGTAGCAACCGAGCGCGATCGCCCACCACCACGCCTTCAGGAAATTCGACAGGTCGATCAACATCTGCGTGGGCGCGGGCAGCTTGGCGCCGAAGTCCTTGAACATGTCCGCGAACACCGGGATGACAAAAATCAGCAGCACGTTGACGAGCGCGACGGCGAGGCCGATGACGGCGATCGGGTAAGTCATCGCGGACTTCACCTTTTTCGTCAGTTTGACAGTGGATTCGAAGTAGGCCGCTACCTTGCCGAGAATCTCCGCCAAGCCGCCCGACGCTTCACCGGCCTCGACCATCGAGACGAAGAGCGAGTTGAAGGACTTGGGAAACTTTTTGACCGCCGCCGAGAACGACGTGCCCGTCGCGATATCGTTGCGCACATCGCGGATGACGATGCGGAAGATCTCGTCTTCCGTCTGGTCCTGCAGCGCCTCAAGACACGAGACGAGCGGCAAACCGGCCTGCAGGAGCGACGCGAGCTGGCCGGTGAAGATGCAGAGTTCGCCGAGGTCGAGCTTGTAGGTCTTGGCCTTTTTCTCGAGAGCCTTTTGTTTCGCGAGGGCCTGCGCCTGTTGGACGCTCGATTTCGGTTTCGCCGGAGCCATGGTAGCCATGCGCGGGTTTATGAGCATGCGCCGGAGCCTCGCAATCCTTTCCTGATTCGCCGCAGGTTTTAACTAAAGCTTGAACGCTGTCCCTCGCGGGCCAGTCTCTGCCGGACGCGCAAGCGGGCATAGTTTAGTGGTAAAACTCCTGTCTTCCAAACAGGTATCGTCGGTTCGATTCCGTCTGCCCGCACCAGCCTTCGCCCAGGCTTCGGCTGGCACGCCAGCCCGGAGTGAGCGAAAATTCTACCGGCTGAAATCATGCACGATCTACAATGGCGAAGGCCTGCCGTCCGGAGCTTTAGCGTAGGACGGCTTCCATCCCCGGCCCAAAAACAAATACTCGTTCTGGGGGTAACCCGCACCAGCCTTCGCCCAGGCTTCGGCTGGCAGGCCAGCCTGGAGCGGGCGAGAATTCTACCGGCTGAAATCATGCACGATCCGCAAGGGCGAAGGCTGCCGTCCGGAGCCTTGCCGGAGGCCGGCTGAGACTCGCGAAGCGTAACCGCCTCTGAATGCGTTCCACTCGCGTGCGCGACCGCGACACCGCAGAGAATGCACCTCAGCGCCTCATGCTCAGCATAGACAGATCGGGCTGCGCGCCGTAGATACTCGCGCGTGAATCTTGTGCTCTTCCGACCAGCCGAAGTCGGGCAACCGCTCCGCATCGACGATCCGCGCACGCGCCATGTGCTCGACGTGTTGCACCGCGTCGAAGGCGATGAATTCGACGCCGGGCTCATCAATGGCCCGCGCGGCAAGGCGCGCATCGACCGCAGCACGGCGCAGGAACTGCGGGTTTCGTTCCGCGCCGAATCACCCGCCGAATCTCCCGATCCGCTCACGTTGCTCGTCGGTTTGCCGCGCCCGCAGACCGCCCGCGACATCCTGCGCGAGGCAACGACGCTCGGTTTGAGCGCATTGTATTTCGTTGCCGGGGAAAAATCCGAGCCGAGCTATGTGCAAAGCACGCTCTGGCGCGACGGCGAATGGGAACGCCACGTCATCGCCGGCGCGCAGCAGGCATTTTCCACGCTCGTGCCGCCGGTGACGTTCGATCTTCGCCTCGCTGCGGCGCTGCTGGCGCTGCCCGCCGGCCCGCGCCGGGTGGCGCTCGATAACTACGAAGCCACGACCGCCTTTGCGGCCATGCGCTTCGCCCCCGCGGAACCGCTCGTGCTCGCGCTCGGCCCCGAGCGGGGCTGGGGCGCG
Organism: Opitutus sp.; assembly: GCA_013821985.1. GTDB lineage: Bacteria > Verrucomicrobiota > Verrucomicrobiia > Opitutales > Opitutaceae > Didemnitutus. The sequence continues at coordinate 64,271 of PNJQ01000008.1, read as the reverse complement.
GACGATCGCGCGTTGCTGCGCTCCGCCGGCTTCACCTTCGGGCACCTCGGCGCGCGCGTGCTGCGGCTCGAGACGGCCGTCGTCGCCGCACTCACCCTCGCCAAGGCCGCTCGCGGCACGCTCTGAGTTCGCGGCGCCGTTGATCGTCGCATATCACGCGCGCTTGAAAAACCCCACCGTCGGCTGACGCGCCCCTTTGCCAAGCCGCTTCACGCATGTCCATCCCGCGGGTTGCAGCTCGAACTCGCCGGGCATTTCAAAAACGATCACCGGATCCTTCACGGCCGCGAGCACCTCGATGAGCCGGCCGAAAATTTTCGGCGCAAGCTCCTCAATTACGTCATACGGCGGATCGACGAAAACGAGGTGCGGCGCGGCGGTGCCGGCGAGCGGCACCGTGGTGGCGTCCGCGGTGATGACCGTGAGGTCGTGGGTGTCGCGCGTCAGCGATTTGCACACGGCTTCAATGTTCTGACGGATAAACGCCACCGTCTTCGCGTTGCGTTCCACGAACACGCCGCCGGCGGCCCCGCGACTCAATGCCTCGAGCCCGTAGGCGCCACTGCCCGCGAAAAGATCCAGAAAGCGCGCGCCGGGCACGCGGCTGGCAAGGCTGGAAAACACCGCCTGCCGCATCGCATCCGTGGCGGGCCGCACCGCGTCTCCCTTCGGCAGAGTCAGTGGTATCCCCCTCGCCTGTCCGCCAGTTATGCGCATAGCGCGAGGTGCGGCGCGGTGCCGAATTCGGTGCGCCAAGCCGCATGCGGCGGAACACTTTCTGCTCTCACGGGTTGAAACATACTGATTGCGCCCCAAACGACCCGGATTTACGTCTGACCGTTCGAGCGGAGTCATCACCTAACTGGCTCCGCGCCGTGCAAAGGCAATGCCTGACCTGCCACCAAGCCTAATCTCCCGACTTTCCGTCTGGCTGCTCCTCGGGGCTGCCCTCGCGGTCGGCGCAGCCGCGGCCGAACGGAATTTCTGGCCGTTGCGCGTGGAAATCGAGGACGAGCGCACCGGCGAAGTCACCGCCAGCCAGACCCTCGGTCCGCTGATCGTGGAAAAACGCGGCGCGGACGGTAGCGTGCAAAAAGCGTGGCGTCCGATCTTTCTCCATCAAGCCAAGGGCGAAAAAATTTCGGCGCATCTGTTCTACCCGTTGCTGAGCTGGCAACGCGACGGCGACTATTCCTTCTTCACGTTTTTCCAGGTGATCAACAACCGCCGCAGCGTGGACGGCCACGGTGTGCCGCAACACGGCTTCGACGTCTGGCCGTTTTATTTTTCGCGCGACACCGGCGATCCGGCGACGAGCTACCGCGCGTTGCTGCCCATCGCGGGCACGATCAAGCACCGCTTCGGCAAGGAAGAGCTGAACTGGACGATCTTCCCCCTCTACTTCCACACGCAGGCCAAGGGACGGCACACGCGCTACACGCCGTGGCCGTTTATCCGGCAGATCGATGGGGCCGGACATCGCGGCTTCGAATTCTGGCCGTTGTTTGGCCAACGCGGACGCGACGGCGATTACCGCGAACAATTCTACCTCTGGCCGCTGATCTACAAACAGGAGAAAAACCTTTCCGAGCCGACGCCCGACGTGAAGTTCGGGTTCCTGCCGTTCTACACCCGCGACACCGGGCCGGGCTACATCGACGAGAATTACCTCTGGCCCTTCTTCGGTTACAGCGACCGGGTTCAGCCCAAGCGTTACCGTGAAACGCGCTACTTCTGGCCCCTCTTCGTGCAGGGTCGCGGCGACGAGCGCCACGTGAACCGCTGGGCGCCGTTCTACACGAACTCCGTCGTAAAGGGTTACGACAAGACCTGGCTGCTCTTCCCGCTCGTGCGCCACGCCGAGTGGCAGGACCCGGCCGTCGCGCACGAGCGCAACCAATTCCTCTATTTCCTCTATTGGTCGCACGAGCAGCGCAGCCTCGCGAATCCATCCGCTGCGCCCGCCTACAAGAAGCACCTCTGGCCGTTGCTCAGCGTGTGGGACAACGGCGCCGGCCGGCGCCAGTTCCAACTGCTGAGCCCGCTCGAAGTGTTCTTTCCGCACAACGAACCGATCCGCCAGCTCTACTCGCCGCTCTTCGCCATCTTCCGCCACGACCGGCGTGCACCCGATGACGTGCGCTGGAGCTTCCTTTGGAGCCTCGTCAGCCGCACCCGCACGCCGACCGAACGCGAGTTTCATCTCGGCCCGCTCTTCAGCACGCGGACCGCCGGTGGCGCCTCGCGCGTCGCGCTCGGCAGCGGGCTGTTGAGCTGGCGCCGCGAGGCGGGCGAGGCGCGCTGGCGCTTTTCCCTGTTCGATTTTCGCCGCACCTCTGCTAACCACGGCCATCGGGCCGCGTCCCCATGAAACAACTCACCCTCGTCATCGGCCACATCGGCGGTGTCGTGCTGCTGCTGACCCGCACCGCGAAATTCACCCCGACGCTGCCGCGCCAGTTCGCGCGCTTCATCGAGCAATGCTTCATGATCGGCTACACCTCGCTGCCGATTGTCACGATCCTGAGCTTCTTCATCGGCAGCGTGCTCGCGTTACAGAGCGGCTACTCGATGGAGAATTTCGGCGCGAAACAGTTCATCGGCACGCTCGTCGGCCTGTCGATGTCGCGCGAACTTGGCCCGGTCATGGTCGCCATTCTCATCGCCGGCCGCGTCGGCTCCGCGATCACGGCCGAACTGGCCTCGATGAAGGTTTACCAGGAAATCGACGCGCTCGTGACAATGAACATTCCGCCGGAGCGCATGCTCGTGCTGCCGCGCCTCGCCGCGGTGCTCGTGATGATGCCCGTCCTTACCATCGTCGCCAACCTGTGCGGCTGGTATGGCGGCGCGCTGATTTGCCAATACACGCACTTCATCTCCGTCGACAGCGAGGCCTACTTCGCGGCGCTCAAGCGCTACATGGACTGGAAGGACATCATGGACGGCGTCCTGAAGGCCGAAGTCTTCGGTTTCGTGATCGTGCTCGTGTGCTGCTACATCGGCCTCAACACCCGCGGCGGCCCGCGCGAGATCGGCCTCTCCGTCACGAAGGCGGTTGTCACTTCGCTCATCCTGATTCTCGTGCTCGATTACTTCGTCACGAAGGCGCTGCTCTGAACCGTCATGCCCACCACCTCCACTCAGTTTAGCGCGACGCCGTTTGCCGAAAAAACCTTCGGCGTCACGGTGACGAACCTCACGAAGAAATTCGGCTCCGCCACCGTTCTGAAGGACGTCAGCCTCGAGGTGAAGCCGGGCGAAATCTTCTGCCTCATGGGCCCGAGCGGCTCGGGCAAAAGCGTCCTCCTGAAACACATCGCGGGACTCGAAACCGCCACGAGCGGCAGCGTGCGCATTGGCGACTTCGACGCCGCCGATCCCGCCACGCGCGACAAGGTTCACCTCGCGCTCGTGTTTCAGGCCGGCGCGCTCTTCAACTCGCTCACGGTCTATGACAACCTCGCGCTCTACCCGCGCGAACACCGCCAATGCAACGAGGCGGGCATCCGTGAGCGCGTGATGCACGCGCTCTCCATCCTCTCGCTCGAGAAGGCCGCGCAAAAATTCCCCTCGGAACTTTCCGGCGGCATGAAAAAGCGCGTCGCCATCGCGCGCGCCCTCGTGATGGAGCCGCAACTCCTCCTCTACGACGAGCCGACTTCCGAACTCGACCCCGTGATGGGCGCCACGATCAGCGAAATCATCGCGACCCTGCGCGAGCAAACCGCGGTCACGAGCATCGTCGTCACGCACGATCGCGATCTCGCCGTCAACATCGCGGACCGCATTGCCATCATCATGGACGGCAAAATCCGCGCGACCGGCCTCAAAGCCGATTTCCGCAATCCCACCGATCCACAGATCGCCGACTTTCTGACTCCCGTCATCGACCTTAAGAATCCGCGTTTCAAACAACTGGAGAACAACCATGAATAACACGCAACAGACCGTTCGCGTCGGCCTCTTCTTCCTCCTCGGCTGCGCGCTGGCTTGGATCACCTTTGAGTCACTCAGCGGTGGCCAGGTCTTCAAGAAGACCGGCTATACCGTCATCGCTCCCTTCTCCAACCTCAAGGGCCTCAAGGAAGGCGACGAGGTGCTCATGGCCGGCGTCAAGATCGGCAGCGTTGCCGCCACGCGCCTCGCCAACAAGCAGGTTGAAGCCGTCCTGACCATCGACCCGAAGGTGCAGATCCCGAACGACGCCATCGCTTCCGTCGAAACCTCCAGCCTCCTCGGCAGCCAGCACCTGGCCGTCAGCTTCGGCAATTCGTCTGTCATGCTGCAGAACGGCGACGTGATCAAAACCAAGAATACCGTCGATATGAACGAGGTCATCGCGCAACTCGGCTCGCTCGGCGCAAAGCTCGAGGGCGTGGCCGACAACATCGGCAAGGCGCTCGGCGGTGACAGCGGTGGTGGCTCGCTCTTCGCCAAGGTGGACAAGCTCGTCGAGGACAACGGCCCGAAACTCACCGAGACCATCGCCAACTTGCAGGACATCACTGCCAAACTGAAAAGCGGCGGAGGCACGCTCGGCAAACTCGTCAACGATTCGCAGCTCCATGACGAACTCCTCGGCGCCGTCGGCGAGATCAAGACCGCCGCCGCGGACGCGAAAGTTTTCATGAGCGACACGCGAGGCATCATCGCCGACGTGAAAGCCGGCAAGGGCGCCATCGGCGCACTGCTCTACGATCCCGCGACCGCCGACAACCTGAAGCTGTCCATGAACAACATTCGCGAACTCTCCGCGAAATTGAACAGCGGCCAAGGCACGCTGGGCGCGCTGCTCGGCGACGACAAAATGTATAAAGACATTCAAGGTATCGTGAAGAAAGCCGACCGCGCGCTCGACGGCCTCGGCGACCAAGGCCCGATCACCGCTGTTGGCGTCGTGGCCAACGCGCTGTTCTGAGTCTCGATGGTGGCCCGCGACCTCCGGGCGCGGGTCGCTGCGCACGGGCCGCAACACCGTAGGTTGCGCGCTCGCGCGCAACTCCTCGCCCCACAACCCGCGCCTCGCTCGCGCGGGTTTTGTTTGGGGTGGGAGGGGCTTTAAGCCCCGACGAAAAATCAACGTCGGGGCGTAAAGCCCCTCCCACCTCAATCCGAGCCGCACTTTCGTGATACGCGCCCAACTCTTGCCGCGCTCGCTTCGTCCGGCTTAGTTCCCTTCGCATGCCGCTCGTGCTCCAACTCATCCCCGGCGAATTCGCGGTGGCGCGCCTCGCGCCCGACGCCACGCTTCCCGCGTGGGCCGACTCGCCGGTGTTTAGCGCCGTGACGCGCACGGCCGACGAACTCTCGATCCTCTGTCCCGCCGCGCAAATTCCTGTCGGCCTGAAGCACGAAGCGGGCTGGGCGATGTTCAAGCTCCAAGGGCCATTCGAGTTCACCCTCACCGGCATTCTCGCTTCCGTCCTCGCTCCGCTTGCTGCGGCGAAGATCGGCATTCTCGCCACCTCCACGTTCGACACCGACTACGTGCTGGTGAAACACGCCCAACTCGACGACGCGATTCTCGCCCTCGAAGCTGCCGGCCACACCGTGCGGGAGTAGCGTCGGTCTCCGACCGGCGAAAATCCCCTCGTCACAACCATCATTTCCAAAGCGCCAAATCCTCCGCTGCCGGTCTGACCTGGCCGGTCGGAGACCGGCCCTACTTGGCACGCCCCGCGCTGCCTGCTGGCCATGCACCCAACTCGCACTCTCACTTTTCATTCCATGACCGAAGCCGATTGGCCGGCGGTGCGCCGCATTTACGCGGAAGGCATCGCGACGGGCATGGCCACGTTCGAAAGCGCACCGCCCGCCGCATGGACCGACTTCATCAAATCCAAAATCGCCGACTGCTGCCTCGTCGCGCGCGATGCCGCGGGCACACTCGCCGCGTGGGCCGTGCTGATTCCGGTGTCGTCGCGTCCCGTCTATCGCGGTGTCGCGGAGATGAGCCTCTACGTGTCCGCCCTGCATCGCGGCCAGCGCATCGGCGACGCGCTCATGGCCGAGATGATCCGCCACAGCGAAGCGCAAGGCTTTTGGACGCTGCAATCCGCCACGTTCCCGCAAAACGCCGCGAGCCTCGCGCTGCAACAACGCCATGGTTTTCGTCTCGTCGGCATTCGCGCCAAGATCGGCCGCCTGTCACATGGTCCTCTTGCGGGTCAGTGGTGCGACACACTGCTCCTCGAGCGCCGGAGCAGACTGGTGGGTCAAGACTGAGTCGTCGCACACGACCGATCCAAACACGAAAAAAGCCGGGGCTTTCGCCCCGGCTCGCATCTGCACAAGCTGCGCGCCGCGTCAGAACTTGTAGGTGACGTCGACGAAATAGAACCGGCCGAACGAGCCATAGAGACCGGTATCGGCAGGCGGGTCGGAGAACACCGAGTCGTCGACCAGCGGATACTTGTCGAGAAGGTTGTTCACGCCGAGCGACACGCGCAGCCCGCTGAGCCGCGGTGAAACGGTCGCGAGGTCGACGCCGACTTGGGCATCGAACTGGTAGAAGTTCGGCAGGATACGACCATCGCCCGCGCTCGTGACCGACTTGATGAACGTGCCGCCGAGCATCGCGCTGAACGCACCCTTCTGCCACGTCGCGGTGGTGCGGCTGCGCATCTTCGGCAGCGTGCCGAAGCCGTTGAAGCCGGCAAATTCGTTCGCGGGCAGATCGGGTGCCGATTGCACGACGAACGACCGGAGGAAACTCCACGAACTCGTGAGGCCCCATGCGCCGAGTTCGTTGGTCCAGTCGTATTGCAGCGTGACGTCGATGCCTTCCTGATCCTGCTTGCCCACATTCACGGCGAGTTGATCGACGTAAATGTTCGACGGATTCGGATGCAACTGGCCCGGTGCCGTCACAAAGGCGCCACCGAGTTGGCTGAAGTTGCCCAGCCGCACGTAAGACGCGTAGACGGAGGCGGGGCCGAATTGTTCGACGTCCTGGATCATCGTCGTCGCCGCGGCAAGCGTGCCGACGATGTCGGATTCCTTGATGTTCACGTAATCGACCGAGACAGACAGGCCTTTGATGGCCTTCGGCGAATAGACGAAGCCCACCGTGTAGTTTTTCGAATGCGAGGGCAGAAGGTTTGGGTTCGAGCCGTTCTGCTGGTTGCCTTGAATCGGCGTGAACGGACCGATCGGCTGGCCGGCCGCATTGTAGGCGGTCAGGCCGTTGAGCGACGCGGTGGCGCCGGAGTTTGTCGGGCCGTAGAGACTGTAGAGCGTCGGCGCGGCGAACGATTTCGAGAACGTCGAGCGGATCGCTAACTCGTCGTTGAACGGCATCCACCGCAGCGAAATTTTCGGGACGGTCGGCTTTTCGTCGCTGGCGCTGTAGACTTCGTGGCGCACCGCGGCGTCGAGGTCGGCCTTGTAGAAGCCCGGCACGCTCCACTTTTCGGAGGTGAGCGGGATTTTCACTTCGGCGAAAACCGACTTCACAGACCGCGTCGCGCTGAACGGATTCAACGTCACGCCGTTGTTCCACGCCGAGCCGCCGGTCACCGGATCGATGACACTGTTTTTGTCGGCCGTGGCTTTCAGCGTCTCCTTCCGGTAGCCGGCGCCGAGCGCGACATAGATCGTGCCGCCGGGCAGATCGAACAGCGACCCATTCACGCGGAGGTTGTAGGCGAGCAGCTTGCTCTCGAGCAGCGCGAGCGAGTCGCCGAAGATGTTCGACGTCGCAAAGGCATTCGCGCCCTGGTTGATCGCGGTGAGATTGATCGCGCCGCTGGCGATGCCCGCCTGAAGCGCCGAGTCGAGGATCTGGTTGGTGCCAACCGCCTGTTGCGAGGCAGTGTTGTAGAGCGCGTCGGCCGTCCAGAGCCAGTCGCTGCCGAGTTTCCCTTCCGCGACGAAAGTGCCGCGAATCGAGTCGGTGTCGTTGATGTAGACTCGATTGCCGGCACCGACGAAGCGGTTGCGCACCTGCGCGCCGACGTCGGTGATCGGAATGCCGGGCAGGCCGGTGTTGCCCGCGTTGGTGTTGATGCGGAAAACGATCGGCTGCGGGTTGAGGTTATATTGATTGTGCGTCTTCGCGTAGAGGATCGTGGACGAGACGCGGAGCGCGTCGTTCACCTGGTGCTGCAACGCCACCGTGGCGATCTGTTTGTCGAGTGCACCGAGGAACGTTGGTCGACCGGAAAGGTCGAAGCCGAGCGGCACCTGTGCGGAGGGCGTGAGCACGTAAACTCCCTGCGCGGCCCACTGCGCAAGAGTCTGGGCGGGACCGGACGGCGGTGCATTCAGCGTGGAATTGAGGCGATAGAAGTTGCCGCTGGCATCGTTCACAACGCCGGGGTAACTCGCGGTGAGATAGACCGGCGAGGTGTAGTTGTAGTCGCGCTCGTAGAGCGGATCGGAGCGCGTCCACTCGGCGGAGATGGTGACGCCCGTCTTGTCGGTCGACGAACCGCCGACGAGGCGCACCGAGCGGTCGCGATACATCGCGCCGGTCTTGTCGGATTTCGTGAAGCCGTAGTAGCCGCCGAGTTCGAAGCCTTGGTAATTCTTTTTCAGGATGATGTTGATTACGCCGGAAACTGCGTCGGAACCGTAGATCGCAGACGCGCCGTCGGTGAGCACTTCGATGCGTTCCACCGCGGAAACGGGCACGACGTTAAGGTCGACGAATTGGAAACCACCGGTGCCGGCGACCGGCGAAAACGCGACCCGCAGGCCGTCGATCAGGACTAGCGTGGAGGTATTGCGGAGCGCGAGTTGCGAGCCGCCATTGGTGGAATTGCCGGCGACGTTGCCGTTTTCGACACCAATGTTGTTGCCGCCGACGATCTGCGGCACGGATTTGCGGAGCACATCGAGCAGGCTCTTCGTGAGGCCGCTGGCCTGGATGTCCTGCGCCGTGACGACGACGACGGGCGAGGCGTTGGCCTCGTCCGCCGCGGCCGGGATGTAGGAGCCGGTGACGACGAATTTATCGAGCTTCGTGATGTTGGCGTCGTCCGACGAGGACGAGGCGGCGGCGGACGATTGCGCGAGGGCAAGTGCCGGCGCGAGGCACAGGGCGGCGAGCGCACTCCACGTGCGACGCGCGCCCCGGCTGTTCAGAACGGGGGTTTGGTTCATTGGGTTTGGCGTGTTGGTTGCCCGGCTTCGCGAAGAAGCGCGGACGACGGCAGCGTCTGAGCGCGACGGAGCGCGGCAACGGGCGCGCGACACGGCGTTCGACGCTGCGTTGTCCCGTGCGATTCGCACCGCACGTTTGAGAGACAAAAAAGGCGCGCCCATCGGCGCGCCGGTGAGAAAGCAAGGAAGCGAGGCTTAGAAATCCTTCCGCACTCGCACATAGACGAAGCGGCCGAGCCCGCCTCCGCCATACGTGTTCGTGTCGAATCCCTGAGTGTCACGACCGTTGGAGGGCGGGAGATCGTCGAGGAGGTTGTTCGCACCGACCGTGATGGTCGTGCCCCAGAAACCGCGGTAGCTCACCGCCGCGCTGGTGATCGTGTAGGGATTCTCGCCCCAGCCCTGCACGGTGTAGCCGTCATTCCAATATTTGCCCGTATAGTCGGCGTTCACGTTCGCGCTCCAGTTCTTGTAGCGCCAGCCGATGCCCGCATTGCCTTTCCATTTCGGAATGTTCCAGTGGCCGGCAAAATCAAACGGGCCGCCGCCAAGTCCGTTGTCGATCGTCAGTTCGATCGTGCGCGAAACTTCGAGTGAGAAGGTGAAATCGCCCACCGGGGTGTTGCGATGCCGGTAGTTGATGCCGAAATCGACGCCGCGGTAATCCTGATACGCCTGGGGATTGTTCGACGGCACGGTTTCGACGCGGAGGATCGGACCGCCGGCACCATCACGCACAATGGCATTCGGGAAGGCGGCGATGCCCGCCGGAGTGAACAGATAATTCACGCCGGGAGTCACGATGACCTGGTTGATGCGGAACTTGAAATAATCGAGGTTGAACGAGAGGTCCTTCACCGCCGGGAGATCAACGACCGCACCGAAATAGGTCGTCTTGCCTTCCTCGGGCAAAAGGTTCGGGTTACCGCCGGTCACGATGCGCTGCTGTTGCGGAGCATCCTGCGGGCGCAAGGGGTCCTGCAAAAGAGCGGCACTGAACCCGATCGTCTGGGAGGCATGGAGCAGCGCCAGCGCGGGAGCCTGGAAGGACTCCGAGTAGGAACCGCGGAGGATGACGTTGACGAAGCGCGTGTCGGGCAAGCGGAGCTTCAAGCCCGCCTTCGGTTTGGTGGTCTTGCCGAAATCGCTGTAATTTTCGTGCCGCACGGCCAGCTGCGCCTCAGCGGAACCGAAACTCGTTTTGCTGAAGAGCGGGGCCGTGAGTTCGACGTAGGCCGACATGACGTCGCGTTCACCCCGCAGAGGCTGACCACCGCCGGAGCCGAGGTAAGCCGCCGTGTCGGGATTCGTCTGCAGGCGATCGTTGCGGATTTCGGCGCCGGCCGCGAGGCCGACGTCACCTCCAGGGAGCGTGAAAAGCGAGCCATTGGTAATGCTCGCGTCCCACGCGGAGCCATCGCCCTTGTTCATGCCGCTGGAAGAGGTAAACAGCGCCCGCGAAAACGCATCGCTGTTCGGACCGAACGGATTGAAATATTGCCCGGTGAAACCGGAAAGCGTGCCGTTCAACGCCGATTGGAAGGTCGCCGCGCGAATCGCGTTGCGGGCGACGCTCGTGACCGTGCTGAAGCCGTAGCTCACGGCCGTTTCCCAATCCCAGTTGTTGTAGTGACCGCGCAGCCCGCCGACGAAGTTGCCGGACAGCGATTCGGTGTCGAATTTGCGCACGGGACCGAAGTTCGTGCGACCGAGCAGGGTGTTGAGCGCGATGCCAAACGGATTGTGGGGACTGGTGGCCGGCAGCGTGAGACCCTCCGTTGCGAAGCTGACGACGCCGGGGGTGAACGCGTAATAGGTGCTGTTGTCCGAGAAAGCGGCGGAACCGAAGGCGGAGATCTGATCATTGAATTCGTGATCAAACTGCGCGTAAACGCTTACATAGTCGTAGGCGGGATAGCGCTGGTAGGTCTCGGCGAAGTTATAGCGATTCTCCGCCGGCACCGCGCCGACACGCACAAAATCGGAAAGCTGTGGATTAGCCAGCAACCGGCCGCCACTCGGCACGTAGGTGCCGGCGGGAATCCCGATCGCCGCCGCCTGTGCCGCGGTGATGGTGAGGTTGGCGGGCCAGTTCAGCGTGCTGTTCTGGTTGGCGCCCTTGTTCGTGCCGAGAGTGAGGGTGTAATCGGTCGTGGTGACACCGTAGTCGCGCAGGAAGTTCGAGTTGGCGCTCTTGAAGTCGAAGGCGACCATCGCCTTGGTGCTTCCGGCGCCGGCACCCGCGACGACGCTGAATTGCTTGATGCCGGTATCGTGATCGAGCGTGTTGCCGTAGTAGCCGGTCATCGAGATGCCCGTGTAGTTCTTTTTCAACTTCACGTTGAACACACCGGTCACCGCGTCAGCGCCGTAGATGGCGGAGGCGCCGTCCTTGAGAAACTCGACGCTGTCGATCGCGGCGGCCGGCAGGCTGTTGAAATCGAACACTTGGCGATTGCCGCCGGTGGGCAGCGCGTAAGTGGACGGTCGCCGACCGTCCACCAGCACGAGGAACCGCTGGGCTCCCAAGCCGCGGGGATTGGCCGTGGCCGCGCCGCGCGTGAAGCTTGCCGTCTGGTAGATCGAATTCGAAGCGCCAGTGTTGAAAGGCAGACTCTGAATAAAGTCGCCCACGTTCGTGTAGCCCTTCGCCTCGATGTCGGCGGTGCTGTAGGCGACGACGGGCGCGGGCGTCTCGATATCGAGGCGCTTCACGCGCGAACCGGTGACCTCGAATTTCTGTAGCTCGACGGTCTCGTCTTTTTTCTCGTCCGATTGCTGCGCCGTGGCCGGCACGCACGTGAACAGGGGAAGTCCCGCTAACAGTGCCAAAATGCGCGCACGGCGGAACCGGTGTGTGGTGGAGGTGATCATGATCGATCGGTGGGGTTTGCGGGTGTGCGCCGGCGCGAACGCGCGCCGGCGCTTGTGTCCACGTGACCACGCCACAACTTCCACATGCATCAACCGGCTCGCGACTTCCCGTTCGCGCGCGCGCCAAGGCGTTGCGCCGCCCACCACTTCTTGCGCCCCGGAGCGCCGATCAAACCTGCAACAGCGGCACGAGTTGCTCGCGGTAATGCCGGCTCACGCGCAGCACGGTGCCGTCCGTCAGCTCCAGTCGATAGTCGCCCGAATAGATCGGCTCGAGGCGCCGGACGAACGTGAGGTTCACGATCGTGGACTTGTGCACGCGCACGAATTGTCCGCCGGGCACGCGACCGAGGAAATGCGTCATCGTCTCGCGCACGAGCGCGCTGCCGGCCGTGCCGTGAATCTTCAGGTAATCGCCCTGCCCTTCCACCCACTTGATCTGGTCCGTGCGAAAAACATGGATGTCGCTGCCGGACTTTGCCACGAGCTGCAGGGGCGCCGACGCAGCGACCTCCGCTGCCGCGCCGGATCGAACGTGCGCGGAGCGCGAGCTGAAAGTTTTCAAGAGCGATTCCATGCGATCCGTCAGCGCGCCGATATCCGCCTGGCGCAGCTGCCGGCGCATCCGCGCGAGCGCGGCGTGAAAGCGTTCGTCGGTGTAGGGCTTGAGCAGGAAATCGATCGCGTGCAGCTCGAACGCCTTGAGCGCAAACGCATCGTAGGCGGTCACGAAGATCACCGCCGGACGCTTCGCCGCGGGGAGCTTTTGCAGCAGCTCGATGCCCGACATGCCCGGCATCTGCACATCGAGGAATAGCAGCTCGGGCGCCGCGCGGTTAATCAGCGTGAGCGCGGCCCGGCCTTCCGCCGCTTCGCCGACAAGTTCGATGTCCGCTTCGGTTTCGAGGAGCTTGGCGACCATGGCCCGCGCGAGCGGCTCGTCGTCCACGATGAGTGTCTTGATAAGTTTCATGGGGAGGTCGGGCGTGACGAAGGCGCGGGGCCGGTGGGTAGATCGATGGTGACAGTTACGCCGTCGGGATGTGCGGCGTCGAAAGCGAGCGTGGCGCGTGCGCCGTAAATCCGTTCGAGCCGCTGGCGCGCGCCGCGCAGGCCGAAACCCGTGCCCGCTCCGGCCGGCACATCCGCCTCGGGCGGATCGTTGCGCACGACGAGCCGGAGCGCGCCGCGCAGGCGCACCGCGTGGACGCTGACGCGCGTCGGCCCGGTGCGGCGCGCGACGCCGTGTTTGACGGCGTTTTCCACGATCGGCTGGAGCAACAGGTTTGGCACCGGCAGTTCGGCCGCGGCCGGATCGATCGTCACCGCCGTCTGCATGCGTTCGCCGAAACGCAATCGCTCGATCGCAAGGTAGCGTTCGACAAACGCGATCTCCTGCGCGAGCGGCACCGCCGGCACCCCGGAGCTTTCGAGCAACGTGCGCTGCAAGGCGCTGAGCTGCGAGAGCGCGTGCACCGCCTCATGTTTGCGATCCAGCCGCACGAGCGCGCCAATGGCATTGAGCGCATTGAAGAGGAAATGCGGTTGCACCTGCTGCCGCAACGCGCCGAGCTCCGACTCGGCCAGCCGGGCGCGCAGCTCGGATTCGTCCAACGCATGCCGCTGGCTCGCGCGCATCAGGTCGTAAATCCACGCGCCGACCAGCGTGGACCAATAGAGGACAACGTCCACGAGGTTGCGCAAATTAAACGATGACACGACCGAATCCCACGTGATCACCGCCGCCGCCTGCCCATCGTAGAGCATCAGCGCGGGAATGCGCAGCAGCCAGAACGCGAACATGAGCGCGATGGAAAAGCCGAGATGCACCAACAGGTGCCCATAGCGGCGCGGTCCCTCGAGCGGCCAGGCGTCACGGAGTCGCAACACGACCGGCGTGAGCAGCGCCCAAAAGACCGCGCGGAAAATCTGCTGGCTCACCACCCAGACGCTGAAGCTGAGCGGAGCCCCTGCGGGCACCATCGCGAGTGCCTGCACGCTCAGCAGCACCGCGGCACATGCCCAGATCGCCGCCAACGCGGTCCAGCGGGAGGATGGGGACGCGGGGCTCACGCCTCGGGAAAACGAGGTCACCGCACGGGTTTCAAGTGCCGAATCGTTCGGCGCAAAAATCGCACGTCCGGGCGCGCCAACAGGCGACTCGTCGCAGCGCAAAACGGCTCAGCTCACTCCGCACGGAGCGCCATCATCGGATCGGCCCGGGCCGCGCGCCACGCCGGCACGAATGCCGCGAGCAGCCCGGCGGTGAGGATCAACGTCGCGACGGCTCCGAGCACCACCGGATCGTGCGGCGACACACCGATAAGCAAATCGCCCAGTTGCGGTGCGAGCAGCGCCGCGCCGGTCAGGCCGAAGGCCAGCCCACCCGCGATCCACGCCGCAGACTGGCGCAGCACCATCGCCGTCACTTGGGAACGTTGCGCACCGAGCGCGAGGCGCACGCCGAACTCGCGGTAACGCTGCGCCACGCTGAACGTCAAAACGCCATAGACGCCCACAAGCGTGAGCAACAGGGAAATCCCGGCATACGTCGCGAGGATCGTCGTCGTGAAGCGCGGCGTGCGCTCTTCTTCCTCCATGCGCGCGGGCATCGACCGCACGTCGTCGATTGCAAGATTTGGGTCGAGGCGCGCCACCTGTTCGCGCACGAAGGCCAGCGCCACCGCGTCCATCCCGCTCGCGACGCGCAGGAGCAAGTTCACTTGGTCCATCGGCTGCTGGAACGGCGAGAAATACGCATCGCCCGTCGCGGTTGTTTCATCGTAAGTGCGGCCGCGGTTGCGGACGGGGGCCACCACCCCGACCACGACGGCGCGACGGTTCGGATTCAAACTGATGAACGCAGTCTTCCCGAGCGGATCCTCGTCCGGCCACAGCGCGCGACCGAGTTTCTCGTCGATGATGATTTCGGCCGGCTGGTCCGGTGTCGCGCTGGGGGAAAAATCACGGCCGCGCAGCAATTGCACCCCGGCCATCGCCAACGCGCCCGGCGCGGGCCCAAGCCGCTGAAAGGTCTTCGCGTTTTTCGGATCCTGCGCATCGAGGTGACCCGGCGTGAGATTTGTCACCCAGCCGCCACGACCGAGCATGCTGCCGGACCACAGGGTCGCGGCGCTGGCCCCAGGCGCACCTTGCACCGCCTCATGCAACCGACGCGTGAAAGCCGCGCGGTCCGCCGGCGTGGGCAGCTGGCCGCGATCGAGCCGCACCGTGAGCGTCAGCATGTTCTCCGGGCGGAAACCCACCGGGCGACGCATCATCTCCCAAAGACTTTTCGCCGTCAGTCCCGTGCCGACGAGCAGGAGCGCGGCCAGCGCGACCTCGGCGGCGATAAGCAGATTGCGACTGCGCGCCGAGCTGGCGGCCGCTCCGCCTTTGTTGCCCGATTGCAGTGCCGCGCGCAGATCGATGCGCCGCGCGCGCAGCACCGGCCCAAGAGTGGTCGCGACGACCATGACAACTAGCGCTGTCACGCTCGCAGTCAGCGCCACGGGCGAAAGATCGAGCGACACAAATTCCGGCAGCACCAGCACGGAAGCGCTGCGCAGCAACGCCGACAGTCCGAACGCGACGGTCACCGCCAACACCGCTCCTGCGGCCAGCGGCACGAGCGCGTCGGCGAGCACGGTCAAACCGACGCGGCGCGCGTCCGCGCCCAGCGCGGAGCGCACCGCGAGTTCCTGCGCGCGCCGCAATCCCTGCACGAGGAAGAGATTGGTGAGATTCACCGCGGCAATGCCGAGCACGAGCAGCGCGCCCGCGAACAGCGCGGTGATCGGCTTCTCCACGCGCCAGAAGAAATAGTGCCGCAACGGCTGCACGAGAAACCCGCGACCGAGCGTGTCAGCCGGGCGCTCGCGATCGATCGTGCGCCCGATCTCGTCGGCCTCGCCCTGCGCCGCGGTGCGTGTGGCGCCGTCGGTGAGCTTCAGCAGCGCCCGGCAACGGCGGAGCGTGTAGTTCGTGTAGAGCTCCGCTCCGAGCTGCGTGGCCGCGAACGGAAGTGGAAACCAGAGTTGCGGGTCGCCGGACTCGAGCGACACGTCGCGGTAGCCCGCGGGCATCACGCCGATGATCTCGTAGCTGCGGTCGGCGAGGCGCAACGGCGTGCCGACGACATCGGCGCGGCCACCGAGCTTCGTCTGCCAGAAGCGATGACTCACGACGACGACCGGGTGCGTCGTGCCCGCGCGGGTTTCCTCCTCGCTGAACGTGCGACCTTGCGCGGGCGCGATCCCGAGCAGCGGGAAGAAGGTATGTTCCACGTAGCTGGCCGGCACGAGTTCGGCGCCCGCACTGGGCGCGTCCGACACGAAGCTGACGCTGCCTTGGTCGAAGAAGACGGCGAGCTGGTCGTCGAGGCGCGCGTCGTGTTGGTAGCGCTTGAACTCCGCGACCGACCCCGGCGCCTCCCACCAGCCTTCCGGCGGATTCGTGCTGCTCAACACGAAGAGCCGGTCGGATTGTGCATACGGCAGCGGACGAAAAAGAGTTTGGTAGGCCAGATTGCCCGCCGTGGTGGCGAGGCCCGCGCTGAGCGCGACGATGACAATGACAACCAACGAAAAGCCCGGACGGCGCAGGGCGCTCCGGACGGCGGGGACGAGAAGTTCGGCGAACATGGCGGCGTGGGAGTGGCTGCAGGCTGGCGACCGGCCACCGACTCGCCGCCAGCAATGATGCCAGCGGCCGATTATCCGCGCCCAGTGCCGGACAATTGCAGACCAAAAATTCCGACACAACAAACCGGGCGGGTCCGGCCGGAGGCCGGACTTGCCTGTTCAACCCGGCAGCTTGAACGTCTCGAACTGCTTCTTCACTTCCTGCAGGAACGCCGCCGCACCCGCGCCGTTGACGACCTTGTGGTCGAACGTAAGCGAGAGTGTGACGACCTCGGCGGGATAAACGACGCCCCCATCATTGATCATCCGCTCGTGCGCGGTGCCGATGAAGAGCGTCGCCATCGCCGGCGGCACCACGATGGGCGTCGCGCTCTCGACGCCGAACGCGCCGAGGCTGGTGATGTTGAGCGGCGCCTGCACATCGAGCAGCTTGCCGGCGCGCGTCTCATCGACGGCACGGTTGTAGGCGGTGGAAAAATCGGCGAACGAAAGTCTATTCGCATTCGCGATCGGCGCGGTGGCGAGGCGGTCACCGTCGAGCGCGACCGCGACGCCTTGGTCAAAGTCGGGTTGCTCGTAGATGTTGCCGTCCTTGCCGACGATGCAGCGGAACGCCGCATGTTTTTCCTGCGCGCGCGTGACGCACCACGCCATCATCGCGGAAGGTGACGGCGCGGCCTTGCCCTGCTTGGCCTTTGCCTCTTCGCGCGCTTTTTTCAGCGGTGTCCAGAGGACGTCCATCAACATGTTCGCGGGCACGACCGCATCCAAGCGCTTGGTGATCGCGGGATGTAGCGCGGGCGGGCGGAGGTTGCCTTTCATGCCCGGCGAGCCTGACGCCGGCGCGGGCGTGCTGGCAATGCTGGGTGCGGCCGGCGCCGCTTTCGCGGCGACGGCGGTGGAGGTCGTGGTGGGAGGGGCTTTATGCCCCGACTGAGAACTCGCACCTGCAATGTCGGGGCGTAAAGCCCCTCCCACCGCAGCAGCGGCAGGCTTCGGCGCTGCGGCGCCTTCGATCGGCAATTCCGCCACGCTCGCGGCATCGCCGGTAACGAGCGCGATCTCCTGACCGATGAGCACGGAGTCATCGAGTTTGATGCGCCATTCCTTGAACTTGCCGGCAAACGAAGCTTCGACGGGATAGACGGCCTTGTCGGTCTCGAGTTCGCAGAGCACGTCATCGTGCTTCACGGCGTCGCCGACTTTCTTGTTCAGCGTCACGACCTTCGCGGAACGCAGGCCTTCGCCCATGATCGGGACGCGGACGATGATGTCGTTCGTGCCGGCGATCACGGTGTTCTGCGGCGCGTGAGAATCGCCGGACTTCGCGGGCGCGGTGTTCGCAACGGCGTTTTGCACGACGGGAGCGACCGCGGCGATGGTGGGAGGGGCTTCATGCCCCGACTGAGAACTCGCGACTCCAAACTCGGGGCGTGAAGCCCCTCCCACCTGAGCCGGAGCGGCCGTGCTCGGCAAAGCGCCGCGAGCAGCGTCCATCGACACACTCGCCCAAATCGCATCGACGATCTGCGGCACGGCCGGCAGCGCGGCGTATTCGTAGATCGGATTGTAGCCGATCATGACGTTACCCTTGGTGATGAGTTGCGGCGGCGCCTTCAGCGCGGCCCAGATTTCCGGCTGGCCCATCAGGTGCGTGATGATCATCTGGCCGACGGAGCACGCCTCGGTGTCCTCCTGCACGGCGATCAGGCGGCCGGTCTTGCGGACCGAGGCTTCGATCGTCGCCTTGTCCCACGGCATGATGGAGCGCAGGTCGATCAGCTCGACGCTGACTTCGCCCTTCAACTCCGCGATGGCTTCGCGCGCTTTTTCCATCGTGTTGCCCCACGCGACAATCGTCAGGTCGTCGCCGGGTGTAACGATGCGCGCTTGGCCGAGCGGGATCGACGCGATCGGCTGCGCGCTTTCGACTTCTGCCCAAAGCATGTGCTTCGGCGCGAGGAACAGCGTAATGTCATCGCTGTGCATCGCGGTCCAGAGGAGCCCCGCGGCGTCCTCGGGCGTGGACGGGATGACAACGTTGATGCCGGGAAAATGCGCGAACGCCGACTCGTTCGCCTGCGAATGCCAAAGCGAACCGCCGGGCAGGTAGGCGCCGTAGGGCGCGTAGAATACTGCGGGCACCTTCCACGCGCCGTTCGAGCGCCAGCGGAGGTTCGAGAGATTTTGCACGAGCTGATTGAAGCCCGGAAAACTGAAATCGATGAACTGCAGTTCAAACACCGGGCGGCGCCCGTAGAGCGCGAGGCCGCCGCCGAGACCGAAGATCGTCGATTCCGCGAGCGGCGAGTTGAACACCTGCTCCGGAAAATCGGTGGAAAGTTTCTGCGTGAGGCGGAACACGCCACCTTTTGGATCCTCGACGTCCTCGCCGAAAATCATCCGGCCCGGATCCGCGTCGAGCCCGGCGCGCAGCGTCTTGTTGATGATGTCGCCCATGCGATACTTGCCAGGCTTGAACAACTCTTCGCTCAAGTCGGGCGAGGCGCCCGTGACATCGAGGAAGAGTTCGTCGGCGCGCGGGTCCTCGGCTTTTTCGGCCGCGACGTATTCGGCGCGGACTTTCTCCTTCAACTCCTCCTCCCACTTTGTGAATTCCGCGTCGGTCAGTTCGCCGGACTTGACCATCTGGTCGCGCAGCAGGCGGATCGGGTCGTATTTCTCCAGCGCGGCGATGTCCTCCTTCGAGCGATAAAGCGTGTGGTCGTCGGAACTCGTATGACTCGAGAGCCGCTCCATCTTGCACCAGAGAAACACCGGGCCCTCGCCCGCGCGGAGCTTCGCGATCGCCTTTTGCGCTTCGGCGTGGACGACCTCGATGTTTGAACCGTCGATCGTCAGCCACTGGGCCTGGTTCAACACGTCGAGTGCGAGCGGGTTGATTTTCCGCGTGGGTGTGGAGATGCCGTAGGCGTTGTCCTCGACGATAAACATCACCGGCAGCTTCTTCTCGAGCGCGAAGCTGATCGCCTCATAAAAATCGCCCTGACGCGACGCCGCGTCACCGACGGTGGTGATCGTGACGCCGTCCTTGCCATCGAGCTTCATGCCCCACGCGATGCCGCACGCCGGCAACAGTTGCGAACCGAGGGGAGTCGGCACGCTGACGATGTTCAGTTCCTTCGAAGAGAAATGCGACGGCATCATGCGGCCGCGGGAGGCCGATTCGCGCTTCGCGAAATATTCCAATGCGAGGTGTCGCGTGTTCATCCCGCGACCCATGCACAGGCCGCGATCGCGGTAGTAAGGCAGGATGAAATCGCCTTCGCGCAACTGCGCGCCGATCGCGCTCAGCGCCTCGTGGCCGCGGCCGGAGACGTGGAAGTGTCCTTTGCCCTGCCGGTTCAGGCTCTCCTCGCGGAGATCGCCGAGACGGCTTTCCAGCATCGTGCGCAGCAGATGCCGGCGTTGTTCCTTGTTCAGAGTCGAAGAGGCAGCTTTGGCCATGGGGGACAGGCGTGGGGGAAGGCCGACACCTTCGCCAGTTTGTCATAAGCGGCAACGGATTTTTGGGCGCATCGCCGGGTTTCTGCGGCGAAAATTCGCAAGGCAGGGCCGGCTGCAGCCGGTCCAACAAACGCGCGGCGATCTTAAGTCCATGTGGCCGCGAGCGCTCGCGAGTGGAGGAGCGTCGGCTCCGCTGGCGCTCGCCGCTACGACCCCGCCCTCCAGCAATCGCGCACCGCGCCGCGTTCAGTAAAGCCCTTTGCTCTTCGCATACCGCATCAGGCCGCCACGGAAGGCCGGGAAACCGGTGCCCATCAGCAGCGCGAAATCGGCATCGTCGGCCGTCTTCAACACGCCTTCGTCGAGCACGCGCTTCGTCTCGGCGATCATCACGCCGTTGAGGTGTTCCTGGATCGCCTTCGCGTCCATCTGCTTCACGGCGCCGCTCGCGAACTGCGCCATCGCGGGATTCAGCTGCTCCTTGCCGCCTTCGTAAGTGTAGAAGCCAGTCGAGGCGCCGTTCTTCCGGCCCTTCATGCCGGCCGCGAGCATGCGGCTGCATACCGTCGCGCTGGCGAACCGCTGTGGATAATAGTGTTTCATCTCGCCGTAGATGAAATCCGTCACGTCCACGCCGACCTCGTCGATCAGGCGCATCGGGCCCATCGGCCAGCCCCAGTCGCGCATCGCCTTGTCGAGCGCGTCGGTCGGCACGCCCTGCTCCCAGAGCAAGCACGCTTCGTTGAGGTAGAAAAACAGCGCGCGCGTGACGAGGAAGCCGGGCGAGGACTTGCAGATGACAGGCGTCTTGCCGAGGTGCTTGGCAAACGCGAGCACGCGATCCGCGGTGTCGCGCGTCGTGTGCGGCGAGAGCACCATCTCAATCAGTGGCATGCGGCTGACCGGATTGAAGAAGTGGATGCCAATCGTGCGGCCGGGATTGGTCGCGGTCGCGGCGAGTTCCTCGATGGGCAACGCAGACGTGTTCGACGCGAGCACGCAATCGGCGCGCACCACGGCGGACAGTTCAGCCATCAGCGCCTGTTTCGCCGCGACATTCTCAACGATCGCCTCGACCACGAGGTCGCAATCCGCCAGCGGCGCGAGGTCTGTCGTGCCGAGCACGCGACCGTAGCCTTGCGCGGCGGCGTCGGCGGACATCTTGCCGCGCTTCGCGGCCTCGTCGAACAGACCTTTGATGACGGTCATGCCGCGCTCGACGAATTCCGGTTTCACGTCGCGCATTACCACGCTGTAGCCGCGCGCCGCGCACCATTGCGCGATGCCGGAACCCATGACGCCGGCACCGATGACGCCGATCTTCTTAAACGGCGCGGGTGCGGCGGGCGTCGCCGGTTTCGGGAACCACGCGTCGACGGTCAGTTTCTTCACCGCGTCCTTGAGGAAGAACACGTGCACCATGTTGTGTGCGACTTCCCCCGCGGAAACTTCGCCGAAGAGCGTCGCCTCGAGTTCGAGCGCGGCATCGAGCGGCAGGCTCACGCCCTTTTCCACCGCGTCGAGCACGGCGAGCGGCGCCGGCTGACCGCGCATGCGCGAGAGCGCCGTCTTGCGCTGGTCGCCGAAGAACGCCGCATCGACCGCGAGGTTCGCGGGACGTCCGGGCTTGCCGCTCGCGGCGAGTTTCAGGGCGGCGGCTTTCGCGCGCGCCTTCAACTCCGCCGCCGGCACGATTTCATCGACGAGGCCCGCTTTGTGCGCTTCGACCGCAGGCAGGAGCTGCGCCTTCAGGATGTGATCGATCGCCGACTTCGTGCCGACGAGCCGCGGCAACCGCGCGCAGCCACCCCAGCCGGGGATGAGGCCGATGCCGACCTCGGGCAGGCCGATGACGGTTTCCTTCGCCTCGCTCGCCACGCGCCAGTGGCACGCGAGCGCGATCTCATAACCGCCGCCCGCGCACGCGCCGTGAATCGCGCACACGACCGGCACCTTGAACGCGTCGAGCGAGCCGAACAGCGCCTGGCCGTCCCGCGACGCCTGTTTGCCCTCGGCGGCGCTCCCGATCTTGCCGAGCCACTTGAGGTCCGCGCCGGCAATGAAGATTTTTTCCTTCCCGCTGATGACGACGACGGCCTTCACCGGTTGCGTGGCGAGCGCTTCGATGGCGGCGCGCAAGGCGGCCTGCGTGGGTGGATTGAAGACATTGGCGCGGCTCGCGGGATCATCGAACGTGATCCAGCCGATGCCATCTGCGTCCACGGAATGCGTCACCGTCAGGGGATTGCTCATAGGGGTGAAATCTTCCCCGCAGCGAACCGCCGCCGCGCGTCGCTGACAACGCCAAGCCCGGGTGCACGCCCAACTATTAGTCGCCGTATGACAATGGTAAGGCACGCCGCCGCGCGGGATTTTTCGGACCGGCCCTCTGGAAAGTGGAGCCCGGCGCTCCGTCGCCGCCGAGAACGTGGCGTGTGTCCGAAAACCGTAAGTGGATCGCGGCGCCGACGGAGCGGCGCCCTCCAAAATTTCCAGAGCCACAGATCAGTGGTGGTTGCCGCCGTGCCGGCGGCGACTCGCCCGCGGCGCTACCGCCGCTTCGCGCCGGCGGCAAACTTCCGCAGGTATTTCAACGCGACTTCGAAATCGTGCGGCAGTGGCGCGGTGATCGTCACCCGCTCGCGCGTCAGCGGATGGTTGATCGTCAGCGCGCTGGCATGCAGCGCGAGGCGCGCGAGGAGCGGCTTCTCGTCCTCGCGACCCTTGTAGCCGCGCTTGAAATCCGAGAGCAGCAAGCGCGTGGCGTTGCCGTAGAAAGGATCATTGAGAATCGGCCAGCCGCTCGCCGCGAGGTGCACGCGGATCTGGTGCGTGCGCCCGGTTTGCGGACGGCATTCGAGCAGCGTGAAGGCGCCGAAACGCTCGAGCACCCTGCAATCCGTCACGGAACCTTTGCCGTGTTTGCGCACGACGCACATGCGGCCGGGGTTGGCGTCGTCTTCCTTCAGCACAAGATCGACGCGGAAGGTGTACGGCAGCGTGCCCTCGGGAGACGCAATCGATTTCGCGCCGCCCGCCCAGGGCGCGGCGCATGGGCCGGCGGAGACGACGACCGCGTGATAGACTTTTTCGACGGTTTTGGACTGGAACTGCCCGCTGACGAAATCGAGCGCGGGCTTGGTCTTCGTGCAAAGCACGACGCCGCTGGTGTCGGCGTCGATGCGGTGGACGTTGGCGACGCTGTGGCCGAATTTCTCGTGCACCAGGCCCATGAGGTTGGCGCGCGTCTTGTCCCAGCGGTCGGGCGCGATCAGGAGTCCGCTCGGCTTGTCGAAAGCGATGAGCGCCTCGTCCTCGAAAACCACCTTGGGCAGCGACGGCATGCGCGGCGTTTCAACGCGAAGCGCCGCCGGCGCGCAAACCAATACCCGGCGGGACGCGCTTCGTTTTAAGAAAATTTCGCCGGTGCGGCGGTGTCGGCACTCGCCTCGGCGCAGGGGTTGGTGTTCAGTGCGCCCGCATGACGATCGCTCCGCGACGGCTCGTCAATTTTCTCGCCGGGCTTCGGACCCACCGGCTGCGCGCGCGCCTGCACGCGCAGGGCAACGGCACGGAGCAGCAGCGGGCGGCGTTTCGCGTGCTGCTCACGCGGTTCGAGAAGACGGAGTTCGGCCGGCAGCACGGTTTGCACGCCCGCAGCAGCTACGACGAGTTCCGCGCCCGCGTGCCACTGCGGACGAGCGCGGAGTTCCGCGCGTTCACCGAGCGCATGGCGGGCGGCGCGACCAACGTGCTCTGGCCGGGACGCTGCACGCATTTCGTCTATACCGCCGGCACCGTCGATGGCACGCCGAAGATGCTGCCGGTAACCGCGGACATGTTTCGTCATCTTCGGGCAGCGATCACCGATGCGTGGTTGATGCACGCGGCGCGCGTGGGCCGGATCTCCGTTTTCGAGGGCCGGCACGTGCACACGGGCCCGAGCACCGCGCTGATGGCCGCGCACGGCGCGAGGGCCGGTTACGTGGACGGGATCGTCCGCGCCAGCCTCTCGGAGTGGTCGCGCCACAATCTTTCCGCGCCGTCCGCGGCGCTCGCCGAATTGCCCGAGGGCGCGGAGAAAACCGCCGCGCTCGTGCAGGCGCTCGGCGCACGCGATGTGCGTCTCGCAGCCGGCACGCCCGGCGCGCTCATCGCCCTGCTGCAGGAAGCGGCCCGGGCCGGCGCGCACTGGCCGAATCTCGAGTGCTGCGTGCACACGGGCACAATCCTCGGCATTCAGGAAAAAGCCCTGGTCGAGGCGGCGGGCGCGCGCGTCTCGCTCCACGAACTTTACGCGGGCGCGGAAGGGGTGTTTGCCGCTCAGGACGGTGATGCGCGCGGCGGGCTGCGGTTGTTTACGGACGCGGGAATATTTTTCGAGTTCCTGCCGGTGCGGGAATTGTCGGCCGAGGGTGGCGGCGCGTCCCGGCCGCAATGCCTGCCGCTGGCCGAGGTGAAGACCGACGTGGAATACGCGCTCGTCGTCACCACGCCGGCCGGGGTCGCCCGCTGCATCGTGGGCGACACCGTGCGCTTCGTCTCCACCACTCCGCCGCGCCTGATCGTGACGGGACGCACCGAATTTCTGCTCAATTCATTTGGCGAACAGGTGACGGAGCGCGAGTTGAGCGACGCGTTGATCGATGTCTGCGTGCGCAACCAATGGGAGGCGGTCCATTTTCACGTCGCGCCGTATTTCACCCGCAAGGTGCCGCGCGTGCAGGGTTGTCACGAGTGGTGGGTCGAACTGCGGCCCGGCACGATGCGCACGCCGACCGGACCGTTGCTGGCCGCCGAACTCGACGCCGAACTCGGCCGCCGCAACCGCGACTACACCGCGCGGCGAGCCAACGGCGCACTCGAAGCGCCGGTCGTGCGGCTGGTGATGCCCGGGGTGTTCACCCAATGGTCGGAGCTGCACCCAACCTTTGGCGGGCCCGGCAAGCTCGCCCGCTGCCGCAACGACCGGCTCATGGCGGATCAGCTCGCCGGCATCGCGCGTTTTCACACCGGCACGATCGCGCCGTTTGCGCCGTAAGCGCGCCCGCGCGACGGGAAAGAATCCAAAAGGAAAGCGCGCCGGATATCTCCGGCGCGCGTCGCGGTCAGTCGTGGGAAAAAATCGCGCCGCGTCGAGCGGGGCGTTTCCGGCTCAATCGGTGATTTCGAATTTGATCGGCACTTCCATGCGCGTCGCGACCTTGCGACCACCCTTCATGCCCGGGCGGAATTTCCAGCGCATGACGCCGGTGACGGCCGAGCGCTCGAAATCGCGGTCGGACGAACTCAGCACGCTCGGGTCACGCACGACGCCGTCGGCATCGACGATGAACGTGACGAGCACGTGGCCTTCGGTGACGTGGGAGGGAAGATTCTGCGGAAATTGCGGGGCGGGCTGCGCGACAGCGGTCGGGATGCGGTCGAGATCGGAGAGCTTGAAGACGTTGCCAAAATTGCCGGCGCCCGCGCCGCCGCGACCGTGATTGACCGGAATCGCCATCTGCCGGAGCGCGTTGGTATCGACCGTCTGCGGGCGCAGATCGATCTGCTGGGTGAAATCGTTCAGCGCGACCATCGTCGGGACATCGACGAGCTGCGGGACCGCGACGGTTTCGGCGGGCGCCGTTTCCGTGAGTTCCTCGAGCTTCTGCTCCGGCTCTTCCGGGGTGAGCGGCGGCATTTCGATCTGCACGACCTGCTCCTGCACTTGGGCAGCGGCGCGCACCGGCGCGACGTCACGGTTGAAACCGAAAAAAATCGCCGTGTGCAATCCGACGGAGAGCAGCAGGCCCGCCGTGTAGCTCAAGCGGCGGCGCGGTTGCGTGGCATAGCGCCAGGCGCCGGCGGCGATTTGGCGCGCGGGAGCAACTTCGACGTGCGCGCGCGGGCGGCCCGGAAAGTGATGGGGATGACGGAGAGTGGCAGTTGTGGTGGTCAT
This sequence comes from Opitutus sp., assembly GCA_013821985.1. Lineage (GTDB taxonomy): Bacteria > Verrucomicrobiota > Verrucomicrobiia > Opitutales > Opitutaceae > Didemnitutus. Next base: position 38,237 of record PNJQ01000008.1, on the reverse strand, counting down.
GAGAGGCGTGGAGTTCGTAGTTGAGGGACTCACACGCGGGGCGGAAACGAAGTTTCAAATTTCGGAAACGCGGCGCGCGGAGCTGCCCGGCTCTTTGCAATGGACGTGCCAACATCTCACTCTCGGCGCAGCTCGCCGCGCACCAACGTGTTGGCACGCGAGCCTAGCCGTTCGGCTAAGCGGGATTTGTTGGCGACGCGGGACGCGCGTGTCCCGCGCATGGGACGATGCACGCCGCGCACCTGCACAGTCATTCGGTGCTTTTCACCGCGAACTGTTTGGCGTCTCTTCGCGGGCGCGTGCCCGTTGGCGCGCAGAAAAAATCCCCCCATGTCTCTTCCTCCGCTCACCGGTGCGCAAAAAACCAAACTCCGCGGTCTCGGCCAGACGCGTCCCGACGTCGTGTGGCTCGGCCACGAAGGCGTGACGACGGAATTTCTCGCCGAGTTGTTACGGCAGCTCGATGCGCGCGAGCTGGTGAAGCTGCGCTTCACCGGCGGTCAGGATCGTCACGAGCGTGCCGCGTTATGCACGCAGATTGAGACCGACGCGGCTTGCACGTGCGTGGGCGCCGTTGGCCACACGGCGCTGTTCTGGCGGCCCGGGTCCGAGGGTTCGAAGTTGCTCGCGAATTTGCCGCCCGCCTAGCCGGCGGTGCCGTCGCACGCAGCGCGGCCCCGCGCTCAAAATCGGGGGCGCGGGGCCGCGGTGTTTTTCTCCGGAGCTGGCGGGCACACATCCCCCGCACGCGTTCAGGAAGTTGTTCTCGCGCGTCGTGGCGCGGCGGAGCTTTCCGCGCGGGCCGGCCGCGGTCAGCCGACCTTCCTGGCGACCTTCGACGTTTGCGTGCGGTAGGCTTACTTGATCGCGCCCTCGAACGCGCCCTCGAGTTCCGGATAGAGCGCCATCGCGGCCGCGAGCGCCTGCTGGTAACCGGCGGAGTTCGCGTGGCGGACGTGCAGATAAATCGCGTAATCGTTGAGATTCGCGAACGAGAGATCGGAGGTTTTCTTAATGAACTCCGGGCCGCCCAACAGGGCGTTGGCTGTGACTTGCTTGGTCTTTTTCTTGATCAGCCCGCCGGCGAGGCCGCCGAACGGGATCTTCGCGGCCAGCGCCTCGGTCGCCTTCTCGCCGACTTTTTCACCGACAATCTTGTTCGCGGCGACGTTGACGATTTTTGCCGGCCCACTCGGTCATCGCGCCGTTCGCGCGGTAGGGCAGCAGGTATTTGCCGGTGTTGCCGGAAATCGGCTGGGGTGCCTCGAGCACGACGGTGAACTGCCGGTATTTGTCCACGACCTGCAGCACTTTGTTGATGAGGATCTGGGCGCGCACGAGGTCGCCGGCGTCATTGGGCGAAAGCGCGGAGGCGGTGGCAGCAGCCGTGCAAGCGACGGCGGTGAGGAACACGTGACGGAGGAACGACGGCATGGGGAACAGGGGTTGCGGCGACCGCGGATTGATCCGCGGCGCAACGTCGTTCTATCACGCCGGACCGCACCCTGCCATACGCAGAGCTGCGTAGCCGTGCGCACCGGTTCGCCCTGGGATACCGGGCCGTCGGCCGCTCGCGGACAAGCCGCGTTGCCCTCTTAATCCTCGTCGGAAATGAAGAAATTCACCGGCACGCGCACGCGCGTATTGACGCGCTTGCCGGCCTTCATGCCGGGACGGAATTTCCATTTCGCGACGCCCGCGATGGCTGCCTCGTTGAAGCCTGTGTGCGTGGTGCTCGCAACGAAGGGCGCCACCACGTCGCCATTGGAATCGACGATGAATTCCACCACCAGGTGCGCTTCGCTGACGGTCTGTTTCAGGGCAAACGGGAAGACGGGTGCGGGCTGCATTACCGGCGTGGGCACGCGGTCGAGCTGGGAGATTTCGAAGATCGTGCCCATGTTCTGCAGATTGCGGCTGCGCCCGATGTTGACCGGGATCTGCGTGGCCTTGGCGGCGTTGAGACTCGCGGAGACGTCGGGCGTGTATTGCAGGGGCTGCGTGAAAGTCGCGACCGCCACGCTCGACGGCAGGTCCGCCAGCTGCGGCACCGACAGCGCCGGCGCTTCGTCGGCTTGCTCGGTGAGTTCCTCGACGGTGTCCGGCTTCTCCTCCTCCAAATCCGGCATCGTCATCTGGATGATTTCGACTTCCTCCGTTGCCACGACGCGTTTGGCGACCGTCTTGTTGTTGAACCCGAAGAGGAAAAAAACGTGCAGCCCGATCGAAACGAAGACCGCGAACACCAGCGGGATCCGCGTCCAGCCCACGCCATCGTAACGCCAGGCGCGGGTCGCTGCCTGCACAATTCCGGCAGCGGGATTCCCGCGGGATTGAACGCCCGGCAGGTTGGGCGCGACACTCGTGGAGGCGTGGTGATCGACGGCAATCATAACCTCATGATGATACTTATGAACGCCGCCCCGGCCCCCGCATGGGTTGCCGAAGGAGCCGCATGGTTTGCAACCCATTCGCACTGCGGCATTGCCCCGCCCTCCGGGCACCTGCCAACCTCGCCGCCATGACGCTCGCCGATCTCGGCTGGAACGATGTATGGGCCTCCGCCTTCGCGCCGCACGCCGCGGCCGGGCGCCAGCCGGCGCGCGTCACCCTGCAGCTCAAGGGATTTTGGGAAGTCACGACCCCGGACACCGCGCGCCTCGCCGAATGCACCGGCAAGTTTCTCAACGAAACCACCGCCATCTCCGACATGCCGGCCGTGGGTGACTGGGTGGCGATCGAACCGCTGGCGGGCGACGACACCCGCGCGCTCATCCATGGCGTCCTGCCGCGCCGCACGAAGTTTTCCCGCAAGGCCGCGGGCGAACGCGACATCGAGCAGGTCGTCGCCGCCAACATCGACACGGTCTTCCTCGTCAGTTCGCTCGACGCTAATTTCAACCTCCGCCGCATCGAGCGCTACCTTGCGGCCGCACGCTCCAGCGGGGCGCAGCCAGTCGTCGTGCTCAACAAATCCGACCTCACGCGCGAAGCCGCCGAGCGCCGCACCGAGGTCGAAACGATCACCCGCGACGTGCCGATCGTCGTCACCAGCGCGCTGAAGCGCGGCGGCACCAAGCCCCTGCACCCATGGCTGAAGCCGCGCACGACCGTCGCATTTCTCGGCTCGTCTGGCGTTGGCAAATCGACGCTGATCAACGAACTCGTCGGCGAAGAAGTGCTCTTCACCCAGGAAATCCGGGCCATCGACGGCAAGGGCCGGCACACGACGACCATGCGCGAACTCGTCGTCTCGCCCGACGGCGTGCTTATCATCGACACGCCCGGCATGCGCGAACTCCAGCCCTGGCAGGCGGACGACGCGGTGGACGATATTTTCGGCGACATCAAGGCGCTGACGCTGCGCTGCAAGTTCACCGACTGCTCGCACACGACCGAGCCCGGGTGCGCCGTGTGCGCCGCCCTCGCCGATGGCTCGCTCGATCTCGCGCGCTGGAACAGTTACCAACGCCTGCTGCGCGAAATGGCCTTTGAGGTCCGCCGGATCAATCCCCGCGCCTCGCAAAAGAACAAGTCCGAGTGGAAAAAAGTGACGAAGCAGCTCCGCCAGCGCGTGCGCGAGAAGCGCGGCGAGGACTGACGGGCGTTTCGCCAGGCGGACGACCACCCGGCGGGTCGCGCCAGCCTCTCGAAAAGGAGCTTCGGCAACGCGGCGCACCCCGCTCCACGCGGGAGCTCCCGGTGGCGGGGATGGGTTCCCCTCGGTTGGAAGGTTGTTCGCACGGGCAAGCCGAACATACCTGTGATAATCCAGCCAGCACCACGCCCGTTCCCGGTCCCACGCCTTGCCCTTCCACCGCGAGATTCTCCCCGCGCTCCCGCAGCGTTGACGCGCGGCACGCTGCGTCTAGCCTGCGCGCATGTTCACCATCATCGGCGCTGACGGGAAGGAATACGGGCCGGTCTCGGCCGAAAAATTGCGCGAATGGATCGCCGCCGGGCGCGCCAATTCGCAGACCCAATGCCGGCGCGACGGCGAGACCGCCTGGAGCACGCTCGGATCACTGCCCGATTTTGCCGGCAGCTTCGGCGCCGCCCTTCCGCCATCCGCTGGCGCCAGCCCGGCGGCGAGCGCGCCGGCCGCAGCCGGGGCGACAATCATGTTGGCCAACGTGGACTCGAAGGCCTACGCCGACGCGATCCGCGCCAGCGGAGCCCGCATTGACGTGTTCGAGTGCCTCAGCCGCGCGTTCAAGTTGTGGACCTCGAATTTCCTCCCGCTCGTGGGCGCGACGTTTCTCGTCATCGTCGTCCAACTCGTCATCGGGTTGATCCCGCTCGTCGGATCGCTCGCCGGGCTTTTCCTTAACGGAGTGTTCTACGGCGGCCTGTATTATTTCTATCTCGGCAAGATGCGCGGTGAGCACCGTGAGATTGGCGACGTGTTCGGTGGCTTCACCCGCGCGCTCGGGCCGCTCGTTCTGTGTTCGCTGCTGCAAAGCGCGATCGCCATCGCGGTGCTCGCGATCTTCATGGCCCCGTGGATCGGCTTCATCATCCAGATGATGGTTTCGCAGGGCCAGGGTGATTACAGCTCGATGCCGACGCTGGCGCCTGGCCTCATCGCGCTGACCGGCGTTGGCATGCTCGTGATGCTCTACATCGGAGTTTCCATGGTCTTCGCCTTCGCGCTGGTGATCGACAAGGGGCTGGGACCGTGGACCGCGATCGTGACCAGCTGGCGCGTCGTGACGCGCAATTGGTTCTCCACCTTCTTCGTGCTCTTGCTCGGCGTCATCCTCGGCCTCCTCGGCGTGATCGCGCTCTTCATCGGCATCGTTCTCACGATTCCGATCACAATCGCGGCCCTGCTCTACGCCTACGAATCGCTGTTCAATGCACCGAACACGCCGGCGGTTCCGACCACGACTGCGGCCGCGTGATCACGGCGGTGGGCGTCGTGCCCGGAGGTGGTCGAGCGACCACCGGCCCGGGCCGAACGCGAGGACGAGCACGCTCGCGAGCAAAAACAAGAACGGTGCGGCCCCGGTGAACTGCTCGGGGTCGCGCAGAATTGCCTGCAGCGCCTCGCGGTCCGCCGTCGCGTAGGCGACGAGCATGGTGAAGATCAGCGGCAGCGCGGCCGGCCGCGCGAATAGCCCGAGCGCCAGCAGCGCGCCGCCGACGCACTCGGTCGCGCCCGCCGCCAGCGCGTTGAGCTTCGGCGCCGGAAGCCCGAGCGAGCCGAAGAATTCCGCCGTGCGCTCGAGGTGCGTCAGCTTGCCCCAGCCGGTTTGCGCAAACGACCAGCCCCAATAGAGGCGGATAAGCAGCAGCAAGGGGGACTGCAGCAGCGCAGCACAGCGATCCAGCGTCTCGAGGTGACGGCGAAAGTTCGGAGTCATGAGCGATGAGAGCGGGACGCGGCGTGGATATTCCCGCCCGCCGGAGAATTCCCCGGCGGGGAAAGCCGGGAAAAAATAGCAATCGGCGGTTAGCGCTCCCCGTCGGGTTGTGGCAATCTCGCGGCACACAACTGATGGCAGGGAAAGCGCGCCCCGAGCGAACGTCCCTCCGCGCAGCACCGTGCCCGCGGCGCGACGTCACTTCATCTCCATCAGCCCATGGCCCGAATCGCCCTCGTCGATAGCGACCAAAACTGCCGCCTGATCTGCGCGGCGGTCCTCCGGCATTTCGGCCACTCGGTCGAGTGCTACGACCATCTCGCCGAGGCCGCCGCGTCCCGCGCGACCGGCTTCGACTTGTTCATCGTGGACCCCGGCTGGAATTATCGGGGACAGGAGAGTTATCTCGATTTTCTGCGCGAACTCGTGCCCGACCCGCCCGTCATCCTTGTTTCCGGCGGCGTAACGGGAGGCGCGAACGAGTCCGAACTGCGCCGCGGCGTGCGCCTGCTGCCCAAGCCCTTCCCCATCGAGATACTGCGGGACGCCATCGAGCAACTCGTCACCCATGCTCCGTCATCCGCCTCGCGCTGACGCGCGGAATGCTCGACGCCGGCCGAACCAGCCAAGTTCCATCCACGTGCGGAACCAGTCCTGCACTTTCGCCGCCCAATCCTCGGGCGGATTCTTCGACCACGGCAGGGCGGCCGCGAGCGCGCGGGCCAGCGGCTGCCCGGCGCGGATCGCCGCGAGCACGCGAAACGCTGCCGGTTCGAGCCGCTTGAAATAAATCCTGCCCTCGTGCCGGTGCACCGCCACGCAGCAGCGCTCCGCCCGCGGCAAGCGCACCAGCGAATTCGCCCGCCGGCGCAGCTCCGTCGGCGCGTTCGACGCGTCGCCGCGCAACAGCGCCTCGCGCTTCCGGATCGCAAGGGCGAACTCGTCCACCGGATAACGCAGCTCGAGCAACTGGAGGTAAGGCTGGAGGCTGAGCCGCAGGCGCGCCGGGTTGGCGCCACGCAGATCGTCGAGCGTGAACACGGGAAACGCCGCGCCGTCGTAAACCTCCACCTGCGCCCACTCGAATTTCGCTGCGTCCGCCGCGAGGGCGGTGTGCGGCGCGGTGAGCCCCGGGTGCGCGCGAATGAACGCAGGCAACCGCTGCGGTAAGTCCCGCAGCGTCCAGTAGCACGACGGCAATTCTTGGAGGAATGCCTCGATCAGGCGCAGGAAGCGGCGTTCGCCGAGCACCGCGCGTAACGCCGGGCAATCTTCGTGCAGGCTGTCGAGCACGCGGAACCAATACATGCGATTGTAGATTTCAAGTCGCTCGAACGCCGTGAGCCGGTCGTTCGGTTTCGCAATCTGCGCCGCGGCGGCGCGTGTGGCGCGGCCGTCGCTGAGCCGGGACGCCGTGCGATTCGCGCGCGTGAGCGGATTCATGACGACCGCGAGCATCGCGCGCTGCAACTCGCGGAGTTCGCGTTTGGAGCGCGCGGTGAGCGGCGTGCCGGCCGTCGGAGCGCCGGACTGCGACCGGCTTCGGTTGGTTGATTGTTTTCCGGCGCCCGAAGATCTCGCAGGCAACGCGCGCGGCGCGTGCTTTCTCGAGCGGTTGGCAACCGGCCCGGCTTTTTGGCGGACGGGGGTCGGAGCAGCGGCGGTCATCGGCGGATCGTAATCTTTATCACGAACGAGCCGCCGCCGGTTTGGCGCGGCCGAGCGCGATGCGCGCGCCAGCGATGTATTCGTTGGCCTTGAGCGCCTCGTCGTGGACTTCCTGGAACGATGGAATCTTGTCATCCCACTCGAGCAGCGTCGCGGTCACGCCGCAGAGCTGGATGGCGTGTGCGTAGAGTTTCCACACCGGATCGAGCACAGGATGGTCGTGCGTATCGAGGAGGTATTTTTCGAACTTCGTGTGCCCGGCGATGTGCATCTGCGCGACGCGGTGATGAGGGATCGCGTTCACGTAATCGTAGGGATCGAAGCCGTGATTCTTCGAGGAGACGTAAATGTTGTTCACGTCGAGGAGAATTCCACAATCGGCGCGCTCGACTACTTCGGTGAGAAATTCCCATTCCGTCATCTCGGAGGCGTGGAACTCGGTGTAGGAGCTGACGTTTTCGACGGCGATCGGCAGTTCGAGAAAATCGCGCGCGTGGCGGATGTTTGCCGCGACGTGTTTCGCCGCGGCGATCGTGTAGGGCATCGGCAACAGATCATGCGACACGGTGCCATCGACGCTACCCCAGCAGAGGTGATCGGACAGCCAGGGCGTCTTCGTGCGCTTCGTCAGGGCCTTGAGCTTCTTCAGGTGGTCGCGGTTCGGAAAGTCAGTCGAACCCAGGTAGAGCGACACGCCATGTTGGACGACTTTGTATTGCGCGAGGATCTGCTCGAGCACTTCGAGCGGCCGGCCGCCGCCGACCATGAACGTCTCGGAAATGATCTCGAACCAATCGACCGTCGGTTTCTCCGACAGGATGTGATCGTAGTGCGGGACGCGCAGACCGAGGCCGATGCCGTAGTCGGTGAAGCCGTTGAATTTGTTAGCGGGCATGAGCGCGGTGGGCTGTCGAATGCGGCCGGAGCTTTTCGCCGGCGGCATTGGGAAGCAAACCTTCGGAAGCGAAAGGAGACCGGCGCAGTGGCGCGCGGTCTCCGCAAGATCGAAAACGCCGGTGAAGCGTCACCCGGCGGTTGGCCAACTCAGTTCTTCGGAGCGTCCTTCTTCTCCTCCTTGGCTTTGCAGCCGTCCTTGCCCTTGCAACCGTCTTTGCCCTTACAGCCATCCTTGCTGTCCTTGGCTTTGTCGTCGCCGACGAGCGAGGTGCCGGGATTGAGGTTGGTGGAAGCGGAAGCCTTGAGCGCGAGCGCTCCGGCGTAGAGGCCAGCGATGGCGGCGGCGGCGATGATCGTGCGGGTCGATTTGTTCATGAGGATTTCAGGTTTTTGGGTTTTTCGTCCGCCAACGGCACGGTGCCGCCGGGCGTGGACAAAAGGGGGAATTGGCGGGTGAGAGCCCGGCCGGCGGAGTTTATTCCGGAAAACTGCGCGCGCCGGGGGACGCGAGGGGTGGGCCGCACCATGGCCGAGCACACCCGGATGTCGAGCGAGCGGAGAACAACCCGCGACCGGCGCGCGATGAATTGGCCGTTGCGCGCGATGACCAGCCGCAGCTAGCGTCGCAACTCATGTTGAACTCCCCGCGCCTACCCCTGTTCGCGGCGACGTTGCTGTGCACCGGCACGCTGCTGTCCGCGAAAACTCTCCTTCACACCGGCCGGCTGATCGACGGTCGCTCCGACACCGCCCGGTCCAACGTCACTGTGGTCGTCGAGGGCGACCGCATCGTGGGCATCGCCGACGGATTCGCCGCTCCGACCGCCGACGATACCGTCGTCGATCTCAAATCCGCCACGCTCATGCCGGGCTGGATGGACATGCACGTCCACATCACGAGCGAACAGTCGGGCGCGGCCGGCTACGCGGAAAATCTCTACCTGAATCCCGCCGACAAGATCCTCCGCGCCACCACCTACGCGAAAAAGACTCTGCTCGCGGGCTTCACCACCGTGCGCGATTGCGGCGCGGGCGATAAACTCAACACCGCCTTGCGCGACGCGATCGCCAAGGGCTGGGTCGAAGGCCCGCGCATCGTCGCGGCCGGCGGCGTCTCCACCACCGGCGGCCACGGCGACGGCACGAACGGCCTCAACACGGAACTCCAAGCCGCCCTCGCCGATCCGCTTCGCGGCACCGTCAACGGCGCCGACGAGATCCGCCGCGCCGTGCGCCAGCGCTACAAGGATGGCGTCGATTTCATCAAGATCGCCTCGACCGGCGGCGTGCTCTCGCTCGCAAAAAGCGGCCAGGCGCCGCTCTTCACCGACGAGGAACTCGCCGCCGTCGTGCAGACCGCGAAGGACTACGGCATGAAAGTCGCCGCGCACGCGCACGGCACCGAAGGCATGCTGCGTGCGGTGCGCGCCGGGGTCACCTCGATCGAACACGGCACTTACATGACCGACGAGCTCATGGCCCTGATGAAAGAAAAAGGCACCTATTACGTGCCCACGATCAGCGCCGGAAAATTTGTCGCGGAAAAATCCCGCATCGACGGCTATTTCCCCGCCATTGTGCGCCCCAAGGCCGCCGCGATCGGGCCGCTCATCCAGGAAACGTTCCGTCGCGCCTATGCGGCCGGCGTGAAGATCGCGTTCGGCACCGACCAGGGCGTCGGCCCGCACGGCGACAATGCCAAGGAGTTCATCTACATGGTCGAAGCCGGCATGCCTGCGATGAAAGCGATCCAGGCCGCCACGCTCGAAGCCGCGCGGCTGATCGAAATGGAAAACGATCTCGGCACGGTTGAGCCCGGCAAATTCGCGGATCTCGTCGCCGTCGCCGGCGATCCGCTCGCCGACATCAACGTCGTGACGCAAGTCAGCTTCGTCATGAAGGCCGGCAAAATCTACAAACAGTAATCGAGGTAGCCCGCGACCTCCGGGCGCGGGAAGACCGGGAAGACCCGAGCGCCGCAAGCGCATCGAGTGCGCGGCCGATTGTGAAGGTGGGAGGGGCTTTATGCCCCGACGTTCCGTTCGCGAGCTTTAACGTCGGGGCGTAAAGCCCCTCCCACCCCGGCATCCGATCCGTCGAAACTCTCGCGACCGCCTGCGTGGCGATAATACGCAGACGGACCAGCCTTCGGCCGGACAAGTCTGCGCGTCCACCTTTCTTGCGTCGATCGAGGTGGAGCGCGCCGACCTCAACGCGCTCGGGGCGGATTGAGGTCAATCCGCTCCACCACTCCACTCGGCGCGAACGCTCCGCTCTGCGCCTCAAATCACCCGATCGAGCAGCGGCAGACCGCTGATGAAGCGTTGGACGTTGCCCGTGAAATGCCGGACAAGACTTTCGTCCTGCCCGCGATGCCCTCCGGCGAGGTGTGGCGTAATCTGGCAACGCGGCTCGGCCCACAGCGGATGCTCCGGCGGCAACGGCTCGGGCGTCAGCGCGTCGAGAAACGCGCCGCCGACCTGCCCGCCCTGCAACGCGCGCAGCAATGCATCCTGATCGACCGTCGAGCCGCGCCCGATGTTGTAGAAATGTGCGCCGCGGCGCATCTGCGAGAAAAACACCGCGTCGCAAAAACGGCGCGTGCCCGGCGCGTCGGGCAGGCAGTTCACCACGTGATCGGCGAGCGCGAGGATCGACCCCACTTCCGCGTCGCGCACCATCTCGATGCCTTCATCGCCCCGCGGCTGGCGGCGCACGCCGATGACGCGGCAACGGAACGGCGTGAGCAACTCCGTGAGGCGCTGCCCGATCGCACCGTAACCGAGCACGATCACGGTTTTGCCCTGCAGGGTTTCGATCGAGTAGCGGCCGCCTTCGTAGTTCCACTCGCGCGCGCCGGTCTTGTTCACGATGTAGCGCGGCAACTCGCGCGTGAAACTCAACATCATCGACAACGCGTGCTCCGCGCACGGTCCGGCGAAAACCGAGGAGGCATTGGTCACGACCGTGCCCCGCGCGCGCATCGCGGCGCGAAATTCGTCGGTGTCGTAGCGCGTGTAGCCGGCCGTCGAAACCGCGACCCAGCGCAAGCGCGCGTGCGCGACGACGTCGCGGGGGTGCGGCTGGCCGTAGGCGATATCCGCCTCCGCGAGGCCCGGGTCGGATTTACCCTCCGCCAACACGGCCGGCGACGACGCTGGCGATTGCAAGACGCGACAACCGAGCCGGGCGAGGCTGTCATAAAACAGCTCGCGCGCTCCGGGGCGGAGCTCGTGGTTGGCCCAAACCGTGAGACTCATGCGCGCATCACGCCGTTTCCGTGCGCACGCGGCAAGAGCGATTCGACCACTAGGGATTAAGGACCACTCTCCAACGCCGGATGCGCGACGAAAGCGTGCCTCGCACGGATAAAAAAGCCCGCGCCATCACGGCGCGGGCGGGAGATTTTCCTGAATCGGGCGGAGGAGCGATCTCGGCCGGTCAGCGCCCAGTGGCGCTCACCAGATCTTCGCGCGGTCCTCGGGCTTTTTCCACATCGGGTCGCCTTCCTTGATGCCGAAGGCCTCGAAGAATTCCGGCAGGTTCACCAACGGGCCGAACGCGCGGAACTCGCCGGGCGAGTGAACATCGATTTGCAGCAGCGTCTTCATTCGGTCGGGACGCGTCTTCGTCTTCCACGTCTGCGCCCACGAAAGGAAGAAGCGCTGCTCGGGCGTAAGGCCGTCGATCAGCTTTCGCTCCTTGCCCTGCAACGAACGTTGCAGCGCTTCATAGGCGATCGAAACCCCGCCGAGGTCGCCGATGTTCTCGCCGAGCGTCAGCTCGCCGTTGACGAACTGCCCGGGCAGCGCCTCGTAGGCGGCGTATTGCGTCACGAGCTTCTGGGCCCGCGCCTTGAAGGCGTCCGCGTCGGCCTGCGTCCACCAGTCCGACAGGTTGCCCTGTGCGTCGTAGAGCCGACCCTTGTCGTCAAAGCCGTGGGAAATCTCGTGGCCGATGACGCCGACGATCGAACCGTAATTCACCGCATCGTCCATCTCGGGATCAAAATACGGCGGCTGGAGGATGCCGGCGAGGAACACGAGCTGGCCGGCGGACGGCTGATAGTAGGCGTTGACTTGTTGCGGCGTGCTCAACCACTCGGTCTTGTCGAAGGGCTGGCCGAACTTGGCCAACTGGCGCTTCCACTCGAATTGCGCGGATGCGACGACGTTGTCGAAGTAGCTCGCGCGCGAAATCTGCAGACCGGAATAGTCGCGCCAGTTCGCCGGGTAACCGACGACGACCCGGAAGTTCGCGAGTTTCTCGAGCGCCTTTTGCTTGGTGGGCTCGGACATCCATTCGAGGCCGACGATGCGGTCCTTCAGCACGTCGCGCATGATCTGGATCATCGACTCGAGCTTACCCTTCACTTCGGGCGGGAAGTATTTCTGCACGTAGATTTCGCCGACGGCGAAGCCGATATTGTTGTCGAGCACGCGGGCGGCGCGCTGCCAGCGCGGTTCCTGCGCCGGGGTGCCGTTGAGCACGGTGCCGAAGAAGCGGAAGCGTTCGTCGTTCAGCGCCTTCGTGAGGAAAGGGGCCGCGCCGTTGATCAGGCGCCAGCGGAGATAAACCTGCCAGTCGCTCATCGGCTGCTCGGTGATGAGCTGGTTGAAGCCTTCAAAATATTTTGGCTGCGCGACGTTCAGCGACGTTTCGCTCGCCGGCACGCCGACCGCGGCGAGGTAAGTCTTGAACGGGAACGCCGGCATGAGCGCCGCCGCCTCGTCCACCGTCATCTTGTTGTAGTTCGCGATTGGGTCGCGCAGCTGAGTCGGCGCCTTGCAGTGCTTCGCGATCTCGGTCTCGAGCTTCAGCACCTTTTCGGCGTCGGCCTTGGCGGCGTCCGGCGCGGCGCCAGTCAGTTCGAACATCTTGGCGACATGCTCCACGAACAGTGGCAGGAAGCGCGCGTAGCGTTCCTCGAAATAATAATCACGCGTCGGCAGGCTCAGGCCGCCTTGGCCGGCGATGAGCTGCATCGTGTCGTTCTTGCGCTGGTCGGCGTAGGGGAACACGCCGAAAAACGCCGCGGCCCCGCGGGAATGCGCCTTGCCGAGATACTGCGCGAGACCCGCCGCGTCCTTCACCGCCGCGATGTCGGCGAGGTAGGGTTCGAGCGGCGTCAGGCCCGCGGCCTCGATCGCCGCCTCATCGGTCGCGGACGCGAAGAAGTCGCCGACCTTTTGCTGGTTCGTGCCGGGCGCGCCGGGATTGGCAGCCGCGTCCTCGAGGATGCCGCGGATGCGCTGCCAGTTGTTTTCGCCCAGCATGTCGCCGGAGCCCCAGCGCGCCTTGTCGGCGGGAATCTCGGTGCGGGCGGCCCAGCCGCCCCAGGCGTGTTTTGAAAAGTCGGCGCCGGGGGCGACGGACTTGTCCATGTGCTCGACGCTGAACTTCAGGTCGAGCGGCTTGAGGTTGGCGAAGACGGGGGTCGTCAGGGCCGCGATCGCCAACGCCGGGAGGAGAGAACAGGGGAACTTCATGAAGCCGACAGTTAGGGACCGCCCTCCGCTTGTGGCAACGCCGGCCTGACCAGCGGGCGAATCGCCACGATGAACGCGGTGCGGGCCACGGCAGGCGGTGAGCCGTCTGCGGACAACGTCGGGAGCGGCTCATGACTACGTGAAAATGCGCAACGGTTCCCGCGCCCGCCGGTTGACCACCCGCGGCCAACTTCCAAGTGTCGAGCCCATGCCGCCCCGCCCCCGTGCTTGTCGCTCCTGGTCCGTGCGGCGGGCCACCGCGCTTCTGCTCGGGCTCATTGGCGCAGGCCTGCCATCGGGTGCGATCGGCGCAGCCGCCAAAGGGATTTTTTATCCCGAAGCCGGGCGTTCGGCGCTGCGGAGTTTTTCGCCGGCGGAATACGCGGCGAATTCACAAGTGTGGTGCATGCTGCAGCGGCCCGACGGCGTGCGCCTCTTTGGTTTCTACGGCGGAATCGCCGAGTATGACGGCACACGCTGGAAGCACCTGCACTCGGCCCTCGGTTCGTTCCGCGGCCTGGCGCTCGTGACCAAGCGAAAAGGACGCATCGACCAAGCGGGCGTGGAGCAAATTCTCGGCGCTCTCGCGGCCTACGACCAGGCCGCCGCCGTTCTTCACTGCGAAGACGCAGAGGTCGGTGATGATGAGGCTGACCACGCCCTTGCCGGTGATGGGGAGCGTGCACTGTTTGAGAATCTTCGGGCTGCCGTCTTTCGCGCAGTGCTCCATCACGGCGAAGACGCGCTTCACGCCGGCGACGAGGGCAAGTGCTACTCCGCCGCCGAAGTTCGGGCCAAGCTCGGCCTCGCATCCAGCAATCGATAATTCCGATGAAGGCACCTCACGCAAAGGTTCGTCGAAGCGCGCGATCGCGACCGCCGAACTTAAGCGGCGGCGAAAGTCACAATCCCTCGCCGGGCTTTCGGTGCGATCGCTCATCTGCGAGGGACGTCGCTGAGCATTGAGACGGATCCAATCACTGAACCCAAGCGCAGGCGAGATGGAGCACGTTGGACTCAAGGCGCTCGGAAGCGAATAGAGGTCAAAACCGTTTTCACCTAATGGCCTGCGAACTTTGGAAACCGGAACGCGCGCACCATCGTTGCCATCTGCACTAGCGTCGGCTAGTGAAGAATTATGCAGCGTTTCATCTTCGCGCTACTTGTGTTCTATATCGGAGCCTACGCCCAAGCGGATAGCTGGCCCCCGCCCAAACTAAAGGTGGTCTCGTCGCCCGACGGCAACACACTGTTGCGAGTCACACCAGCGTTTGGGACTGAAGAGAATCGTCCCGCGGTCGCCACTGTGCTGACCTATGATCCTGCTACTGAAGGCTACAAGAAAAGATCAGAGTTTCGGCTCCGCAACCCACAAGCGCCACACGATGCGTTGGTGACTAACGACGCGCGGTTCATCGTTACATTCGATGATTACGCCGCGTTGGGACGAACCGAAAACGTTGTGGTTGTTTATCGAGGAGACGGAGAATTCGTCAAGGCGTGGGCCCTGAGCGAGATTTTCACCAGTGAGGAGCGATTACAGTTCGAACGGTCAACCTCCTCGACTTGGTGGCGAAAGAACTTCGCCCTGCTCGACAACCAAGGGAGGTCTCCCGTCGTCGTATTGGAGCTACTAAGCGATAATCCGATTGCTCATCGAACTCTCGAATTCGACGTGGGAAAGCTGACCTTCACGAAGCGGTGATCACAACATTCCGCTGAAGCAACCCGATCGTTCGGAAGTCTCAGCTTTTCCGCCTACTCATTCCAGCTCCACCTCAAACGGCGCGCCGGTCTTCGCCTTCACGTCGTCGAGTGAGACGCCGGGGTGAAGTTCAAGCAGGCGCAGGCCGCCGCCGTTCTTCACTGCGAAGACGCAGAGGTCGGTGATGATGAGGCTGACCACGCCCTTGCCGGTGATGGGGAGCGTGCACTGTTTCAGGATCTTCGGGCTGCCGTCTTTGGCGCAGTGTTCCATCACGGCGACGACGCGCTTCACGCCGGCGACGAGGTCCATCGCGCCGCCGGGGCCTTTCACCATTTTCCCCGGGACCATCCAGTTCGCGATGTCGCCGTTGTCGGCGACTTCGAGCGCGCCGAGGATCGAGAGGTCGATGTGGCCGCCGCGGATCATCGCGAACGAATCCGCGCTCGAGAAAAACGCGGAGCCGGGAATCGTGGAGATCGTCTGCTTGCCGGCGTTGATCAGGTCGGCGTCAACTTTGTCCTCGCTCGGGAACGGGCCGATGCCGAGCAGGCCGTTCTCCGATTGCAGCGTGACGTTCATGCCGGCGGGAATGAAGTTCGCGACGAGCGTCGGGATGCCGATGCCGAGGTTGACGTAATAGCCGTCGCGCAACTCCTGCGCGGCGCGCTTCGCCATGAGTTCGCGGATCGGTGTTTCCTTTTTCGACGCGGCGGCGCCCTGCACGGTGCGGAACTCGATGCGCTTTTCGTAGCGCGGGCCTTGGATGATGCGATCGACGTAAATGCCCGGCGTGTGGATTTGGTCCGGCTCGAGCTGGCCGACTTCGACGAGTTCCTCGACTTCGGCGACGCAGATGGCGCCGCAGGTGGCGATCATCGGGTTGAAATTCCGCGCCGTCTTCCGGAAGACCAGATTGCCGGACTTGTCGCCCTTCCACGCCTTCACAAGCGAGACGTCCGCCTTGATGCCGGGTTCGAGGACGTATTCCTTGCCGTCGAAAACTTTCGTCTCCTTGCCCTCGGCGAGCTTCGTGCCGAACGCGGTGCGCGTGTAGAATCCGGGGATGCCCGCGCCGCCCGCGCGGAGCCGCTCCGCGAGCGTGCCTTGCGGGATGAGTTCGAGTTCAAGTTCGCCGGCGAGCACCTGGCGCTCGAATTCCTTGTTCTCGCCGACGTAGGACGCCATGACCTTTTTGATCTGCCGCGTCTTCAGCAGCAGACCCATGCCGAAGTCGTCCACGCCGGCGTTGTTGCCGACGATGGTGATGCCTTTCACGGCGCTGTCGCGCAGCGCGACAATCAGATTTTCCGGAATGCCACAGAGGCCGAAGCCACCGGCAGCGATCGTCATGTTGTCGTGGAGGAGACCGGCCAGCGCGGCCTCGGCGGAGGGGAACACTTTGCTCATGGGGGAGGGGCCAAGAGAAACGAGGAATGCGCGCGAATCCAACCGAAAGCTGTGCGGCGGCGCCCGGTGTAGGCGGATTGAAGTCTTCGTTCTATGCCTCGGAGCGATTCTGTCGCACGCGCTGCGGGGCAATGCGTCAGAGAGCGGTCCACCACTAAAGGCCCGAGCGATTGGCCACGAAAAACACCAAAACTCAGCCGGTTGCGACTATCACCCCCGTGCGGCTATAGCCGCTGTGCACGCTTCAGCTGCGGCCGGGCACTTTGTGCCTTTTTGCGGCAAAATGGTTTGGGGTCGGTGTCAGTTCGCCGCGGCGAGCTTCGCCACTTGGATATCCTGAATCGCGAGGCCGGTCAGGTCGGCGATCGTGATTTGGTTTTCGTCGGTTCGGCCCGGTCGCGTGCCGGCAATGATTTCGCCGAGCTCGGCAAAATCCGTCTCCCGCACGAGTCCGGCGCGCAACGCGTGCGCCGAGTCGCCGTGATGCAGACATTGCGACCGCGAGTCCACCGCGCGCACGGCCGCGCGCGCGAAGAGCGCGGGGTCGAGTTCCTGCTTGCCCGGTGCATCCGCGCCGACGGCGGTGATGTGCGTGCCGGGATGAATCATTTCCGCGCGCAGCAACGCCTCGCGCGATGGCGTGGTCGTGACGATCAGACGAGCCCGCGCGGCGAGTTCCTCGAGCGTGCGGACCGCTTCGATTTCGAAGCCCTCGACTGCGAACGCATGCGCCTTGGAAAAATCGCGGGCCCAAACGACCGCGCGACGGCACGACGTGACGTGACGCAGCAGATCGAGTTGCCAGCGCGCTTGAACTCCCGCGCCGACGATGCCGATCTCGCCCACGTCGCGCGGTGCGAGATGCTTCGCCGCGACCGCACCGGCCGCAGCCGTGCGCAGATCGGTCAGCCAACCTTCGTCGAGCAACACGGCCTCGGGCGCGCCGGTCTGAGCGCTGAAGACGAGCATCAGGCCGTTGCTGGAGGGCAGGCCGAGCTTCGGGTTGTCGTAGAAGCCGCTCGCGATCTTCACCACGAACATGTCGTCACCGCGGCGGTGGCCATACTTGATGTGCACATCGCCCGGCGGCTGCTCGAACCCGAGATGCCCGACCGGCGGCACCGTCACTTCGCCGCGCGAGTAGGCGACGAACCCCTCCTCGACTGCCGCGATCGCCGCGGCGGTAGAGACGCGGAGTTTGATTTCACTGAGAGAAACGATGCGCATGGCTTCTTCAGTTGTAGGAGCCTGCTTGCAGGCGATTCACCGTGCAGCCACGACACGCGCTGGGAATCGCCTGCACTTGTCCGCCATAGCCTTGGCGACGGCGGAAGCAGGCTCCTACAAGAAGACACGCGTTCATGCCGACGCCGTGATCTGCGCGGCGACCGCGGCGTCGACGTTTCCACCGCACACGATGATCGCGACTGCTTGGCCCGCGAATTCGGGCGCGTGCTTTTGATACGCGGCGAGCGCCACGCCCGCGGCGCCTTCGATCACCATGCCTGTTTCGCGATAGGTGAGCTGCAACGCCGCAAGAATCTCCGTTTCGCTCACAAGCACCGCGCGACCGATCACGTGCTGCGCGAGCGGAAACGTGACCGCGTCCGGCTCCACGCCGCCGGCGGTGCTGGTCGAGAGCGTGGGTTGCTCCGGCACGTCGATGATTTTCCCCGCGCGCAAACAAGCGTGGAGTGCCGGAGAATTTTCCGGCCAGCACCCGACAACTTGGACGTGCGGCGCACGTTGCTTCAACGCCGCGCCGATGCCGCCAATCAACCCGCCGCCGCCGACCGCGACCAGCACGGCGTCGAGTCGTGGAAGTTGGCGCAACAATTCGATCGCGATCGTCCCCTGCCCTTCGGCCACGAGGAGATCGTTGTAGGGAGAAACATAAACGCGTCCGCTCGCCGCGCCGGCGGAGAGAGCCGCGATCTCCGCGGCGAGGCAGTCGCCGGCGCTTTGATTCACCGTCGCGCCGCACGCGGCGATCGTGGCGCGCTTCGCTGCGGTCGCGGTGTTCGAGACGTAGACTTCCACCGGCACGCCGAGCTTTCGGCCCATCGTGGCGACGGCGAGGGCGTGATTGCCGTTCGAGGCGGTGACGACGCCGCGCTGCGCTTCTTCGGGGGAGAGCGTGAGCAACCGGTTCGCCGCGCCGCGCAATTTGAAGCTGCCGGTCTCCTGCTCGTTTTCGAGTTTCAGCCAGACTTGTCCGCCGAGCCATGGCGCGGGGATGACGCGCGTCTCGCGCACATGCGGACGGACGCGTTGCTCCGCGGCGGCGGAGTCAAGTGAGCGGAATGAAATCGAGGCGGACATATGAACCTCAGATCACGAGCGATGGCGCGAGCATGCAGCGGACTTGCGACGCATGGGACGAAATCCGCACCCAGTCGCACGTCCGTCCGGTGAACGGGAATCGCGCCGAACTCCGAACAAACAATTTAACCACGGATTTCACAGATGGCACGGATACGGAACCAATCCGTGTCATCCGTGCAATCCGTGGTTCAGTTTTTCCGAGGCCGAGAACTCGTTTTCACACCAGCTCGACGCAGGCGGCGAGGCCTTCGCCGCCGCCGATGCAGATCGCGACCACACCGCGCTTCAGGCCGCGCTCTTTCAGCGCGCTGATGAGCGTGACGAGGATGCGCGCGCCGCTGGCGCCGATCGGATGGCCGAGCGCGATGGCGCCGCCGCGGACGTTGAGCTTGTCCATCGGCACGCCGAGTTCCTGCGCAAAAGCCATCGGCACCACCGCGAACGCTTCGTTCACTTCCCAGAGATCGACATCGGAAACTTTCCAGCCCGCCGTCTTGAGCGCGTTCTGCGTCGCTTCGACGGGCGCGGTGGTGAACCAGACCGGATCCTGTGCGTGGCCACCAAATGAAACGATCTTCGCGATGGGCTTGAGGCCTTTCGCGGCGGCGTGCGCGCCGGTGGTGACGACGAGCGCGGCGGCACCGTCGTTGATCGAGGAGGCGTTGGCCGCGGTGACGGTGCCGGCCTTGTCGAAGACCGGGCGCAGCGTCGGAATCTTGTCGTATTTCACCTTCGCCGGACCTTCGTCGTGCTCGACCTTGGTGGTGTTGCCCTTGGCGTCGGTGATTTCGACCGGCGTGATCTCGGTGGCGAATTTGCCGTCTTTCTGCGCGGCGTTGGCGCGCTTGAACGACTCGATGGCGAACGCGTCCTGCTGCTCGCGCGTGAACGCGTATTTCGCCGCGCACTTTTCGGCGCAGTTGCCCATATGGACGTTGTTGTAGGGATCCCAGAGTCCGTCGGTGATCATCGAGTCGATGATCTGGCCGTGGCCCATGCGGAAGCCGTCGCGCGCCTTCGGCAAGAGATACGGCGCCTGCGACATGTTCTCCATGCCGCCGGCGACGAAGAGCGTGCCCATGCCGGCGTTCAGCGAATGCGCGGCTTGCATCACCGCTTGGAGGCCGGAGCCACACACTTTGTGGATCGTCACGGCGCGCGCGGATTGCGGAAGGCCGGCGTGAATCGCGGCCTGGCGCGCGGGCGCCTGGCCTTGGCCGGCTTGGAGGACGTTGCCCATGAGCACGTCGGTGACATCGGTCGCGGCGACGCCGGCTTGCGCGAGCGCGCCCTTGATGGCGGTGGCGCCGAGCTTCGACGCGGCAACGGAAGCGAGGCCGCCTTGGAACGAGGCGATGGGCGTGCGGGTGGCGGAGAGGATGACGATGTCGTTCATGGGGAGGGCAGGTTGACGTTAGCCACCACGAAACACACGAAACACACGAAAGGAAAGGGGGAGGCTTTCGTGGGGTTCGTGTATTTCGTGGTTTAATAAGGCTTCTCGACAGACTGAACGCCGCCGCCGCAGCGCGCTCGCCGCGGCAAATGGAGGGCGGCGCTCCGTCGCCGCCGGAAATTCCCTGCGCTGAATGAGCGCGTTGGACATTTTCTTTTCCCGCTCGCAGCTCTTGCGGCGGCAATCTCTGGCAAAGGGGCCGGAAGCCCACTCCCGGCGGCGACGGAGCGCCGCCCTCCAAAAAAGCGGCCGACTAGCTCCGCAGCGCCGAACCGCCCGGGGGACGCGTGATCGTAAAGAGCTCGCCGGTGCGCATGTAGAATTCGCCCGAGAGCCGCGCGATGAGGTCGAGCTTCACCGGATCGAGCGCCTTGCCGTCGGCGGACAAGACGGAATCGGCGACGTGCATCGCGACGATGCGGCCGAACACCACGTTGCCGGCTCCCACACCGCTGCCGATCGTGACGACGCGATCGAGCGTGCACTCGATGGAAACGGGCGAAGCGGCGACGCGCGGGGGGCGCACGCGCGAGGAAGGCGCGGGCTCGAGGCCGGCGTGAGCAAACTCATCCTCGCCATAAGGCAGCGGCGTCGCGGTGTCGTTCATCGGCGCGGCGAGCGCGTAGGACACGAGGTTCACCACGAATTCGGGGACCGCCTCGATGTTGCGCAGCGTGTCCTTTTTGCCGCCGTCGCGATTGTTCGTCGGCACGAACATCAACGTGGGCGGATTTGAACAGATCGCCTGGAAGAAGGAGAACGGCGCGAGATTCGGTTTTCCGTCGGCGGAGATCGTGGAGACCCACGCGATGGGGCGCGGGATGATCGCTTGCGTGATCCAGGCGTAGCCGTCACGCGGGGTGAGTTTTTCGAAATCGAGCAGCATGTTGGCAGAAGCGAGTAGCAAGTAGCGGGTAGCGAGTAGAGCAGGAAAGTATCACCAGTTCGGGCATCGCGCGCCGACACACCCCGGCGCGGGATTGCGCGTGCATCACTCAGCGAACTGCGTGGCCGGCCACAGTAGGGGCCGTTGCCCTCGACGGCCCTTCGCACGCCTGAAGGGCCAATTCAAGGCGCTTGAGGGCAAGCGCCCCTACCAACTGCACTGAATTACATCCTCACCCGAGCCAGCTCAGCGGGTAATTCGGGTCGTCCATCGCGAGCGCCTGCTCGGTGAGTTCGAGCGGGTATTGCGTGTCGAACATCACGGCGAGTTCCTCGGTGCGCTTGTGCTCGAAGCTCTTCAGCGTCGTGCCGGGGTGCGGACCGTGCGGGATGCCCTGCGGGTGCAGCGTGAACGAGCCGGGCTCCACGCCCTTGCGCGAGCCAAAGTTGCCACGGACGTAGAAGAGCACTTCGTCGGCCTCGGTGTTGTCGTGCGACCACGGCACCTTGATCGCCTCGGGATGCAGGTCGAGGTAGCGCGGCGCGAAGGTGCAGATGACGTAGCCCTTGATCTCAAAGGTTTGGTGGATCGGCGGCGGCAGATGGAACGTGCCGGTGATCGGCTCAAAATCGTTCGCGCTAAAAGTGTAGGGATACAGGTAGCCATCCCAACCCACGACGTCGAACGGGTGCGCGCCCATGATGTTGCGCGTGAAACGCGAGCCGCGGTCCTTCACGAGGATGGCGAAATCGCCGTCCTTGTCCTCGGCGATGATTTCAGTCGGGCCGTGAAAATCGCGTTCGCTATACGGCGAGCCGAGCCGGATCTGGCCTTCGGGATGCAAATAACGCGCCGGCAGTCGCACCGGGTGCGCGGACTCGAGGATGAGATAATCTTCCTGCGTGATGTCGTCGGGCACGAGGCGGTAGATCGTGCCGCGCGGGATGACGATGTAGTCGTCCTGCTTGTAGCGGAGGCGGCCGAAATTCGATTCGAGCCAGCCGCCACCGGAGAAGACGAAGATCACGTCGTCGTTCTGGCCGTTGCGGTAAAAATCGTAGCCGCTCTCCATCACCTTCGCCGGGCGGCAGCGCGAGCAGGTGATGTCGGCGTTGAACATCAAGGGCACGCGACCGGTGTAGGGATCGCCCGCACGCTGCATGCCCGCGGATTTCAAATGATGATGCCGCAACGGCAGGTGCGCGGCGACCTTCGTCGGCTGCTCGGAGTAGAGTTCGACCTTCTTCACCAGCGTCGGCGGCTTGAGGTGATAGACGATCGAGTAGGCGCGATCGAAGCCCTCCGTCGTGATGATGTGCTCGTAGTGCAGACCCTCGCCCTTGAAGCTCTGCGCCTGATCGCGCGGAAACTTCATGTGGCGTTTGCGTGGCAGGGAGCCGAGGCGTTGGTAGAAGGGCATCGCGATTGCGGATTGGAGATTGCGGATGGGGATTGAGGGCGCCGAAAAGCAGAAGCGGACCACGGACTCTAATCCGCAATCCGCATTCTGAAATCCAAAATCAGAGCGTTCCTCGCTTCTGCTGTTCGCGTTCGATGGCTTCGAAGAGGGCGCGGAAATTGCCTTCGCCGAAGCCCATCGAGGTGCCTTTGCGCTGGATGACCTCGAAGAACAACGTCGGGCGCGCGAACACGCACTTGGTGAAGAGCTGGAGCAGGTAACCGGTCTCGTTGTCGCGATCGACGAGGATGCGGAGAGGGCGGAGCACTTCCTTGTCCTCGTCGATCTTGCCGACGCGCTCCTCGAAATTCTCGTCGTAGTAGCTGTCCGGCACGTCGAGGAAGTCCTGGCCCATCTTCCGCATCTCATCGATCGTCGAGATGATGTTGGGCGTGAGCAGCGCGATGTGCTGCACGCCAGGCCCGTTGTATTGGTCGAGGAATTCCTGGATCTGCGAGTTGGCGGATGACGGCTCGTTGATCGGCATCTTGATCCAGCCGTCGGTCGAGCTGACGACCTTCGACATCAGCGCGGAGCGGCCGGTGTTGATGTCGAAGTGCATGAACAGATCGAGGCCGAACACCTGCTCGTAGTAAGTCACCCACTCATCCATGCGCTCCACGTTGGCGACAACGTGGTCGATCATCGCAAAGTTGATGTCGCGGTCGTCGATGCCGCCGGCGACGTTTTGGAAGCCCGGGAGAAACTCGCCTGGTTGCTTGCGCTCGATGAAGCTGTGGATCGTGTCGCCGTAGGCGGCAATGGCGGCACCGACGACGAAATCGTCGGAGAAAACTTCCTTCACCGGATTCGCGCCACGGCGCTGCGCCTCGGTGAACGCGTGCTTCGCGTCCTTCACGCGGAACGCCACGTCGCGCACGCCGCAGCCGTGCTTCTCGAGGTGAGCGCGGACCGCATCCGCCTCGGCGCCCGTGCCCTGCGGCTCGGTCACGAGGAAGTTGACGCGGCCCTGGCCGACGAGGTGCGCCCGACGGCCCTTCAGACCGGTGGAATTGTCGCCATACGCCCGCGGCACCATGCCGTATTTCTTCACGAAGAAATCGCGCCACTGGTCGGCGTTATCGACCCAGAATTCGATGTGATCGAATTGTTTCAGGCCGAGCGGATTCGCGGCGGTTTTGCGCTCAATGGGTTTGTCGAAGAAGGTTCTGCTCATGGGAAATGCAGGAGGAAACGAAAGTTCGTTTGCGTGGCGGGGTGAAAGGAAACTCTAGCCGCGAACGCCCGCCCGGTCCATAGCCCGAAAGGAGTAATCGCCCCTTGCGGCCGTCCCCCACTTCAACTTAAACCTGCAACTTCAACTGGCCGCGCCCTGCGCGGCGACCCATGCCCTCCCCCGCCCCCGCCCTGCTCGATCACGTCCTCACCATGCTCGAAGACGTGCCCGTCGGCCTGCTGCTGCTCGACGCCGAATGCCGCCCGCTTTGGTTCAACGAGGAGGCCGCCCGCGCGTGCGCCGTGTGGAATCACGGCGAGCGCCACGCCGCCGCCCTCCGCGCGCGCAACGCGTTCACCGTCCCACCTGTCCTCGCCCAAGCCTGCGCGCAGCTCCGCGCCGACCCGACCGCGGATCCCGTGAAAGTGGTCTCGGACAACGCCCGCGGCCTGCACGCGCGCATCAAACTCCAGCAAGCGCGCGCCGCCGAGGCGGGCCACGCGTTTCATATTCAGCTCGATTACCGTCGCCCGCGCGGCGACCGGCACCGCCCGCTTTCGCCGGGCGCGGTGGCGTTGCTGGCGCGGCTCTCCGAGCGCGAACGCGAAGTCGCGATGCGCGTGCGCGAGGGCCTGCGCACCGCCGAAATCGCCACCGAACTGCGCCGCAGCCCGCTGACGATCAAGACGCAGCTCGCCGCCATTTTCACCAAGCTCGGCGTCCGCGGCCGCACGCGCGTCGCCGCGCTGCTCAATCGCTGAAGCGACGTCGCACGAGCAACGCCACGGCCACCAAGCCGGCGAAACACACACTCGTCGCGCCCCCACCACCGCCGCCGCCACCCCCTGACGAGGCCGGCGGCGGCGATGGAGTTGCGGGCGTGCTCGGTGCCGGTGCCGACGCGGCGGTCACGTTCACCGCCGCGACGCTGCTGACGATCGCGCCGCGGCGATTCGAAACCTCGACCGTGTAATCGCCCGCATCCGCGGTGGCCGCCGTTTTGGAAAAATTCGCCGTCGTTCCCCCCGCGACCGCGACGCCATTGCGCTTCCATTGATAATAGAGCCCACCGCCGCGAGCCGCGACCCGTAGCGCCAGAGTTTGTCCGGCTTCGACGCTCGTGGCCACCGGCTGCTCGACGATTTCCGGCGCCGCGGCAATTTCGTCCGCGAGTCCCGCCATCCACGCCGCATGGTCGCGCAGCACGCGGGCGTTGTTCGCCGCCTTCGGGTGCGTCTCGGTGTAGCCGAGCGCAAACGTCCCAACGTCGATCTCCGCTCCGGCGCGGCCCTGCATCGTCGAGGTCACACGCACGGTCAGGTCGGGGTTGCTGAAATACGGCAGCTTGTAGTCCGCATACGCCATGATCGTCCCGGTGACACCGCCAAGATTGTCCACGAACCGCAGACCGTAACACCAGTAGCCGTCGCTGTCGGGGGTCGGCAGGTTCGTGCCAAAGAAATTGCCGCGATCGTGGTAGCAGCCCCAGTTGTGCGCGAGTTCGTGCGTGAAGGTGAACGACCCCGCGCGCACGTTCATCACCGCCACGGCCCAATCCGCTTCATTCGCCTGGTCGCGATGCGAGCCGTCCTGATAACGCGTCGCCGCGCGCCCGCCCGGTGCCTCGGCTTCACCCGTGAGCAGCATCATCTGGTCGGCGCCATAACGATATCGCGCATCCCGAATCCAACTGTAGAGCGCACCACCCGGCGTCATGGCATTCAAGTCGGTGAGAAATTTCCCGTCGCGCGCGAACGCCGGCACCTGCGCCGCGCCGGCGAAGCGCCAGACGAAATTCTCCACGCCGCTGTTTCGAAAAAAAACGTTCGCCGTCTCGATCATTCCGCGCCCGCGCGCTTCCATGTAGGCCTCGACGTCCGTCGCCAAAGTGCGGGCGACGGTGACCGCCGTCGCGTCGTAGAGCAGCAACACATCCACCATCCAGGGCCCGTCGGTCGCCGCCGCGAGCACTTCGGCGACGCCCGGCGTCATCCTCGGCACATAGCGCCCCGCGGCCGGCGCGGAATACTCCGCAGTCATTGCGGCGGTCACGGCTTTCTCTTCGTCGTTCGCGCAACGCTCCTCCCCCGGCGCCGATTCCGTCACGCTCACCCGCCCGTTCTCGACGTGAAACGCGAATTCGCCGGCTCCGGGCACCACCAGAATCGCATCCCACGCGCGCTCACTCGCGATCCCCACGAGACTGGCGCCGGGCAACTCCGGGATGCGTCCGACCCATGTCATCGTGCGCTCGGTTTGCTGCGCCTGTTCGCGCGTGAAGGTCAGGCGCAGACCCGCGTGCGGTGCCACGGTGATTTGCTCCGGTTGCCAGCCCCGCCAATCCGCTGGCGCGTCCGCTAAGTCGGGAAACACGTGGCTGAGCGAAAACCGCGGGAGATGCGCCGCCGGTCCGGCCTGCCGCGCGAGGCTCCGCGCATGTGCCACGACCTCCGTCGCGGCGGGCTCGCGGAGACCACCCGCGCCGGAGGTCGCCGGGACCGTCGCGTCGGATAATATTTGCAACCCTGCAGCGCCAATCAGCACCGCGCCAAGCCCGACCAACGGTAAAGCAATTTTTGAGTTCATGGCGTTGTGGCGGCCCTCCCGCGAGCCCCACCCGAGGAGACGAGCAGCGGCGCTCGCGACCGCTACCCGACTTGCACTATTTCTTTGCGCCGCTGTTCGTCTGCGGGACAGACCCGCGATGGGACTCTGGCGCGGCAGGCGCGGCCGGGGCTTCGGGCGTGGCCACCGGGGCGGGCGTGTCCTTGCGCGGCAGGTCGATGCCGGAGGCGCTCTGCACAATTTCGGCTTTCTGGTCAGCCGCGGCATCGAGCGGCCGCAACCGCACGTGCACACTTTCGGCGTAGTTGGTTGCGTTGCCCGTGGCGATGTCCACGCCGAAGCCAATCACGCCGCCAGCGATCACGTTGCCGAAAGTCAGGGCATCGACCTTTTTCTCCAGCCGGAAGGCTTCCGGGTGATAGCCGGGCTTCTCGATCTGCACCATCTGGCGCTTGATGGAGTGCTTGAGCATCACGGTCGTCGGCGTTTGGCCGACGCTCGCGCCGTTGATTTTCACGGTCGCTCCGACCGGGTCCGACGTGAACGCGACGGGCTGCGAGTCGTCCTTGAGGATCGTCGCACAGCCGCTGAGAAGACAGGCGCATGCGCCTGCGAGGAGGAGGAGGATTTGTTTTTTCATTCGCTCCGAAGAGACGAAATCCACCGGCGCAACCACCATCGGGCCGAAATTTTTTCGCCCGCGCGCCGCTCAAAAATCCCACTGCACGCCCGCGCTCGGGAGGATCGGCAGGGATTTCTCGGGCCGGCGCACCTGCTCGATCTGCGTGGCGGTGCCGCGCAACAGCACGTCGTAACGGAAGGGATTCTTCGCCCCGTAGGCGTTGAACACGTCAACGAATACGCGCACGGTCGCATGCGGTCGCCGCCAGATGCGCGTGACGCGCAAGTCGAGGCGGTGGTAAGAGGGCAACCGCTCCGCCAGCGGCTCGCCGAGCTGCGGTTCGTAGATCACGCCGTTATTCAGCGGGACGACGCGGTAAGCGAAACTCGTGGTCGGCCACCCGGAGCGGAACTGCCAGGCGGCGGAAAAGTCCCAGCGCTCGTTCGGCGACCACGTGCCGTCGAGCCGGAGAGCGTGCCGCTGATCGCGGATCACCGGGCGCCAGCGACCGCCGATCTGTTCCTCCGCGTTCGCCCAGGCGTAGCTGGCCGCCCAGCGCGTCTTTTCTCCCGTGCCCCGCACGCTAAGTTCGACGCCGCGCGCCCTGGCCTCCGTCGGCGCGAGGCGCACGCGGTCGAAATCGAGTTCACCCGCGATGCGCAGCGGGTTGACGAGATTCTCCCAATGCGCGCGCGGCTCGTTGACCGTCCGCTGGAAAAATTCCGCGCGCAGCGCCAAGCCGCGGCGCACGCGATGGTCAACTCCGACAACCCATTGCCTCGCCTCCTCGGTGGGAGAAAAACTCGTCTCTCCGTCCATCACGGGGAGCTCGTGAATGCCCTGGGTCTGCCGATACACGCCCGCCGCCGCGCGCCACGTTGTGGCACCGAAATTGACGGCGAGGTTCAGCCGCGGGCTCACGCCGCCCGAGCCGGACACCTGACTCGCCCGATCGTAGCGCAGTCCGGGCTCGACCACCACGCGCCGGCCCAAACGCTGCCGCCACGAAGCGTGCAGCCCAAACGTGTCGCCCTCGACGTCACGTTCGATGTCGCGGATCACCGGCTCGACGACCAACGCGCCATTCGCCGCGCGCAACGTCTCACGGCGGCTGTTGAAACGGTATTCCATGTTGCCGCGGGCGACTTCGAATCCGGTGCGCAACAGCGCATGGTCGCCCCATTGCACGGTCCAATCCTGCCGCAGCGACGCCTGCGCGAGATTGCGGCGGTCGTCGAGCCGGCGCTCCGTTGGCACACCGAAGCCTCCGGGCACGCGGCGGCTGGCGCGGTCCCATCCGAGCCACGCGCCGCCGAGCACGGTGTCGGCGCGCACCCGTTCGCCGAACGCGCCCTGCCAGCGCAGCCAGACGTAATCGTCGCGCGAGCGGCTGTCCTGCGCGATCCGATCGTTGAGGTTGAGATATTTCATGCGGTCGCGCGAATGCAGCAGGCTGACCGCGACGGTGTGATCGGGCGTCAGGTCGTATTCGACCTTGGCGAACGCATCGTGATAACGCGGCGTGACCTCCTCCGCATCGGCCATTTCGAGCGAGAGGTCCGGATAACCGAGCCGCCCGCTCACCATCCACGCGCCCCGCCCGTCCGTAAACGTCCCGCGATTCGTGCCGCGCGCACCCATGACGCTCAACGCGAGTGTGGTGCGCGGGCGCGGATCGACGGGGCGGTCCGTTTCCATCAACAGCACGCCGGCGAGCCGGTCGCCGTATTCCACCGTGAAGCCGCCGGTGATCAGATCGAGGCGCGCGACCGTTTCGAGGTCGATGACCGAGATCGCGCCGCCGAGGTCCTTCATGTGAAACGGCTCGATCAACGTCGCCCCATCGACCCGCGTCAGCACCTTCTCGAACGGCGCGCCGCGCACCCAAAACTTTGCGGAGAAATCCGAGCCGGACAGCCCGGGCACGTGCGCCACCGCGCGCAGCACGTCTTCGCCGAGCGAGGGCAGGCGCGCCACTTCATCATGGGTGAACGTTGCCGTGCGCGGCGAAAGATTTTCCGTGATGCCGAACCGGCTCGGCGTGACGACAAAACTCTCCAACCGCACCGGCGCGGCATCGGCCTCCGCCAGCGCGAGCGCGGCTGGCGCCGGCGCGCCGCCGGAACCACTGGTCTGCGGCGCCGCCCGCGGAGCGGGCACGACGACGAAGCGACCCGCCGCAGCCGAACGCGCCGCGAAGCCGGTGCCTTCGAGCAAGCGGCGCAGCGCTTCCTCGGGTTCGAACTCGCCGTGCAACGCCGGCGATTGCACGCGCTTCAAATCGTCGTAGAGGAACACGACCTCCACGTCACTCTGCCGCGCGAGGGCCATGAGCGAGCGCGCCGCATCCTGCGCGGGAACCTCGAAACGCTGCGGCGCGCCACCGAGCAACGCCGCGCCGCACACGCCCAGCAATCCTGCCCAGATCCGTTTCATGCGACGCTCACTTGCGCAGACCGATGCGAATGACCCCTTCGGGCGTGCTCGTGATTTCGGCCTCGGGAATTTGCAGCGGCACGGCTTGGAGAAAACCGTCGAGATCGGCGATGCGGTGTTTGCCGCCGTAGGTTTTGGTCGCGAGGGCCGCGTCCACCTCGATGCGCTTGTCGTGATAGCTCGCAAAGCGCGCCGCCGCGTCGCGCAGCGGCATGCGATCGAAAACCACGAAGCCCTTCACCCACGCGATGGCGTCCTGCAGCTGGTCGGAAGTAACCTGGTGAATGTTGGCCGCGCCGCCCGTGACGACGAGCTGGTCGCCCGGCTTGAGCTTGAGCGGATCGCCCTTCGCCCCCGGCACCGCCACAACCACGGAGCCTTCGAGCACGGTGACTTCAACGACGTCGGCAGATTCGAGCCGGACGTTGAACTTCGTGCCAGTCACGCGCACCTCTCCGGCGGTCGTATCGACGATGAACAGCCGCGTCGCGTCCTTCGCCACGGCGAACAGCGCTTCGCCGTGCACGAGGCGGACGCGCCGTTCGTCGCGGGCGAATTCCACCGCGAGCTGGGTGCGGGCGTTGAGATCGACCTGCGAGCCGTCCGGCAACGGGTGGGCCGCGTGGGCCGCGATACCGGTCTCGAGCAAGGGCGCGGGCGTTGGGCGATCGATGAGGAACAACACGGCCACCGCAGCGGCGACGGCGAGCGCGCCACCGAGCAGCCAACCGCGGGCGACCGTCGGGCGCGCCGTCTTCGCGGTTTCGGCCGGCGCCGGCACGGCCACGCGGCCGAGCGCGGCCAGTTGCGGCATCAGCCGCTCGGCGTCCCGCGACAAGGCAACGTAGTCGGAGAGCAGGGTGCGATGGCGCGGGTGTTGCGCGAGCCACGCCGCGAGTTCGCGGCGGTCGGAGGCGGTGAGCTCATCGCCCGCGAGGCGGCCGGCCCAGAGCGCGGCCTGCTCGTCGGCGGCGGCAAGATGATCGGGATGATCCGGCGGGTTCATGGCGAGGGGGACGCTTCGTCCGTTTGCGTCGCCAGCGCGGCGCGCACGAGGCGCAACGCGCGGGCGTGCTGCTTTTCCACGGTGCTCTTCGCCAGACCGAGGCGGTCCGCGATCTGCGCGTGGGTGAGGTGTTCGGCGGTGTTGAGCACGAAGACCGCGCGGCAACCAGGTGGCAGCTCCGCGACCGCGCGCTCAAAGCGTTCCAGCTCGAGCCGGGCCGCGACCGTGTCGCGCACATCGGGCTCGGCGCGGGCGTGGGCATCGAGCTCGACGGGCTCCACGCCGTCCATCGGCGCGAGATTGCGCCGGCGAATCTGGTCGATCACGAGCCGGCGCGCCGTGGTGTAGAGGAAGGCTTTCGGGCGGCGCACGGCGTTGTCCTGCATGGCCGGATAGAGGCGCACGTAGGAATCCTGCGCGACGTCCTCCGCCTGCGCGGCGTCGCCCCTGAGCAAGCGGGTCAGGTAGCGGCGGAGCGGATCCACCGTCGCGCGGTAAAAGCCGGCGAAGTCTTTCGGTTCATCCGGGGGCGCGGACATGGCAAGCGGCGCGAGCATGGTGGCGGGTCGATCGAGGCGCGAGGAAATCCGAGACGAAGGGCTGACGTGCGTCGGCCGCCGCGGCCCATCGACCGCGGTGGTGGTGGGTTCGCAGTTGGCTGGGGAAAGGTTCAATAGACAAACGTCAGGCCCGCCGCGTAGCGTTGGTAATTCGTCTGTCCCGCGATGTCGCCATGGCGGGCTCGCAGGGCAAGAGCGACGTGGTCCGTGACAGGCCAGGCAAGCGCGCCCTCGACGCGCCATTCCTCGTGGTCGAGGTCCTTCGCTTGGAAGCGCGCGACAGCGGAGGTGAGCGTCAGCCGGCGCGCGAGCGGGATTTCCGCGCCGAGCGCGAGCTGCCAGGCTTGGTCCTTCTGTTTTCCGCCGGCTTGCTGGGTATATGTGCCGCCGCCCGCAGTGACGAAGGGGCGCGCCGGGCCCCACTTCAACCCGTGGCCGGTGGCGGAAAACAGGGTGGCGTGCCGCTCGAACTGGAGGGACGCGGGGCCGTCCAGGCGGACGCGGAAATGCTCCACGCCGAAATCGAGCCATGAGGCGATAGGGACGCTTGCCTCGATCGTGTAGCCGCGGCCCGTCGCATCGACCGAGCCCACATCGGACAGCCGGTAGCTATCGGTCGTGAAGCCCAGCCGCGGCCGGCCCAGCAGGCCGGAGCGCGTTGGACCGGCGTCCGGGGCGCCGGCTTCCGCTGCTTGAGCGGCAAGCAAAAGAGAAAGCGCGGACAATGCCGCGAGAAGAGCACGAAGGAGTTTCATGGAGGAACGATTGGGTTGGTTCACGGGGAGGGACGAATGAGTCGCCCGCGCACCACCATCGGTCCGAAAAAAAACGCCGCGGACTCGCCCGCCCTTCCTCTCTCCCGCCCCCCCGTCGGGCCAGTCAACGTCCGTCCGCTTCGCGCCGGCGCGTGGCGAGCGCGCGTTGCACATCGAGCACGTAGGCGCGCGCGGCGACTTGGAGGTTGCGCAGGACTTCGCGCGATTCCGGTCGGTTGAAAATCAGGTGCGCCGCCGGCTGGCGCGCGAGCACCTCGCCGGTGAACCGCGGCGATTCCACGCGCGCCGACGCGAGATCGGGCTCAAGCTTCCAGCCAAAAATCCGCCGCGTCGCCGTCACCGGCACGTGCACCGTCAGCCGCTCGCCGGTGCGATGGGTGAGGGCGAGCAACACCGGCATTTCCACGGGATTGGCGAGCGCCGGAAAGTCCGCGTAAAGCCGCGCGCCGACGAAGCGCGCATGCGCTTCCGCCACGGCGCGCTGCAAATCGCGATAAGCCTGCGCACCGTTCGAGTCCGCGGGCGCATAGAGCGGTTCGCGCAATTGCAGCGTGAGGACGAATTCGTAGGTCGCGCGGGCGGCAGCGGGATGCGCCAGCAGACGCGCTTCGCTGCCGCCGACGACGAGCGGCTGCGTTTCCGTCGCGTGCCGCGGGAGAAAATACTCGCCGAGCTTCTCGCCCTGCGCCGCGAGCACCTGGTCAGACGGAAGACGGTTGCCGAGGCGCTGCGCCAATTCGAAGCCGAGCACCAGCAACACGGCGGCGGCGAAACCATACGCCACCAGGCGCAACGTGCCCAACACCTCCATCCACCGGCGCGCTTCGGTCTCCCGGCGCACGCGTTCGAGATCCTCGGCGGTGAACAACTCGATGTGCGGCGTCGCGTGCCAATCAATTTTCTCCGTCCGCTCCACGGCGCGGGCCAGCTCCGTCATCGGCACCGCGGGCGGCCCGGGCAGCGCGCCGATCAACCTCGCGTCCTCCGCGACCGGCTCCGTCGGTGCCGACGGCTCAACGCCCGGCACCGGCGTGAATTCCGGGCGCACTTCGCCTCTCGCGGCGTAATGCCGGCTCCACGGATGTGCTGTTTCGGATTCGTTCAAATGCTCGGGTGAGACGTCGCGACGTTGCCGCCTCGAACTTGATTCGCCAAGCGCAACTCCGCACCAACTAGGGCCAACCGACCCTGAAATTCACGAGTCTTTAGCCAAGCGGTGCGCAAATCGATTTGCGACGCCGCGCCGCCTGCGAGTTTCATGGTCGCGCCGCGGCGCAGAGTGGATGGTGCGCCGTGGATCCTGTTGTCTTCTCTCCGCCCAGATTCTGTTTTCACCGGACGGCGGCCTGCCCCCGCCGCGGCACGCCGTGGCATCACCATCGCCGAGGTGATGATCGCCGCGACCCTGCTTTCCTTCGTCGTGCTCGGGGCGGTGGCGGCGATCTCGCGCGGGCTCAACCTCGTCAACCATGCGCGCATGATCACACTGTCGAGCCAGGTGCTGCAGTCCGCGGTCGAGGACATGCGCCTGAAGAATTACGCGCAGGTCTCCGCCTACGCCGCGCAAACCCAGCCGGTGAATTTCACGTCCACCATCACGACGGAGCTGCTCAACAGCGATTTCACGCGCACGATGACACTCGAGGCGCGCTTCACCACCGTCCACGCCTCGAGCACAACCGAGCTCGGTCTGATCGCGATGGAGATCACCATCAGCTGGACCGAGAGCGGCGTGCCGTTCACGCGTTCGGCGCGCACGTCGTTCAGCGAGAAGGGCCTTTCGGACTACATCTATGTCGGCTTCTGAGCCAGTCCGCCGCCGCCCTCACCGCGGCCTTACGATCGTCGAGGTCCTCGTTTCGACCTCGTTGCTCGGCATGCTGATGGCCGCAGTGCTGAGTTCGTTCGTGTTCCTGATGCAGGGCGAACAGTCCATCGCGAACTACAACTCGATGAACGCCGACGCGCGCGAACTGCTCGAATTGCTCAGCCGCGACGCGAAGAGCGCCACCACCGTCACCAACTTCACCGCCACGAGCCTCACGCTGACCGTGCCGCTCAACACCAGCGGCGGCACGCAGGACGTGACATATGAATTCGACGCTGCCACCGACAGCTGTATCCGCGAGGTCGGCGGCGTCCGCCGCACGGTTGTGCCGAACATCGGCAGCTTTTCGTTCCGCTACCTCAACAGCAACAACTCCGTCACCGCCTCGCTGGCGGAGCTCAAACAGGTGCAGCTCTCGATGCGCATCGTTCGCCGCGTATCGTTCAGCTCCAACTCCCAATATGTCATCTCCGCGCAATACACGCTCCGCGCCAAGCCCACGGCGCACTGAGCGGCAGCGCGGCTCCGCGCTCATCACGGTGCTGCTGCTCGCCGCCGCCATCGCAGTCATCGCCGCGCATCTCTTTGTCCGCGGCCTGCAGGAACAACGCCTCGCCACCCGCAGCTACTACATGAGCGTCGCGCTCAATCTCGCCGAGGCCGGCATCGAGGAGGCGATGTGGGCGGCGAACAACGGCTGGATCGACGCGGCGCACGGTTGGGCCGACGCCGGCGATGCCACGGGCGCGAAAGTCCGCACCACCACCAGCGGCCTCGCGCTCGCCCAAGGCACCGGCGAGATCTACACCCGCATCGACAGCCCGGCGACCAACAATCCCGTCATCACCGCCCTCGGCATCGTCCGCCTTCCCGCCCAATCGGCCGTCGTCAAACAACTCCGGGCCGCCCTCACCCGCCGCACCACCTGGGCCAACGCCGTCGTCGCAAAAGGCAACGTCACCTTCAACGGCAACCGCGTCAGCATCGATGCGTTCGACTCCTCGGTCGGACCGTGGCACGCCACAACCAACCGCCTCGACCAGGCCACCGTCGCGACCACCGCCGCCACCAACGCGGGCCTTTCGGTCAACAACGCCGACATCTACGGCTCGGTGGCCACCGGCGGCGGCACCCCGACCGTCGGCCCGTCCGGCAGCATCCTCGGGGCGACCTCCGCCTCCGGCCTGCCCGACAACATCGACCCCTCGCGCGTGCGTCGCGATTTTTCCTACAACATCCCCGACGCCGTCGTGCCGTCCGGCACCCCCGCTCCACTCGGCGCCATCACGGCCAGCGTCTCGCTCCCGCGCGTCGGCGACACGCCCGACGCCGACGGCCGCTATCGCTACAGCGCGAGCGAGATCGATCTCGGCAACTCAACGCTGACGATCACCGACGCCGTGGACGTCATCGTCTCCGGCGATGTCGAGATCGGCAGCAACGCCAGCATCACCATTACCAGCGCCTCCTCCGCCTCGCTCGGGCTCTACGCGGCCGGCGACGTCAGCATCCAAGGCAACGGCGCCATTAACCAAAGTGCCGAACCCACGCGCATGACGATTTACGGCACACGCACCACCGCCGAAGTCGCCGTGAGCGGCGCGCAGAGCTTCGACCTCCGCGGCAACGCCGATTACTCCGGCCTGGTTTACGCGCCCAACGCCGACATTTCGCTCCGGGGCGGCGGCAGCACCGGCACGTTCAACGGCGCGATCATCGGGCGCACCGCGACGTTCAACGGCAACTACAACTTCCACTACGACGTGCAACTTGGCGGCATCGCGAGCGAACGCTATTTTCGTCCGACGAACTGGATCGAACTCATCGCCCCGGCCGGCAGCGGGGCCGCGCTCGCCCGCGACAACCGCGCGCCGTTCACCGGGCAGTTATAGCACGCGGCGGAAACTCACGCGTCCGGTGAAACCCGGAGCCCGCGCCCCCGCCCCGGAGAACGCAGCAAGGGCGCCGCATCCCCCAGGTCCCGGAACCGCACGTCGCGGAGCGCTCGCTGTTCGTCGCACCGAGCACAATTCGGCACCGGGGAATCTACCTCCTTCGGACTAAAAAGCCGCTTTGTCATAGATTCGCGGACGAAAATCGCTACCTGTTCCGCCAAGCAAACTCCCCCATGACTCCCACCGCTTCCACGGCCCATCCCGAGACCACGACGCAGGACGGCAGCGACCCGCGCTGCATCCCGCACAAGATGACCGGCCCGCTCCCGGTCGGCGACGAGTGCAAGTATCCGAATTACTCCGCGGAGGAGCAGGACGTCTGGAAAACCCTCTTTGCGCGCATGGAGACGCTGCTGCCGGGCCGCGCCGCCGACGAATACATCACCGGCCTCCGCACGCTGGACCTCGACCGCGATCGGATTCCGAAGCTCTCCGACGTCTCGCGCAAACTCGAGAAAACCACCGGCTGGAAAATCGCGCGCACCCCCGGCCTGCTCGATGCGCACGATTTCTTCACCTATCTTGCCAACCGCGTTTTTCCGTCCACCGACTACATCCGCGCGCGCAGCGAGCTCGATTACACGCCCGCGCCGGACTGCTTCCACGACATCTTCGGCCACACGCCGATGATCGTGCATCCGCGTTTCGCGGATTTCTATCAGAAGATCGGCCAGGCCGCGTTGAACTGCAAAGACGCGGCCACCGAGGAAGGCATCACGCGCATCTACTGGTTCACGGTCGAGTTCGGCCTGATCAAAAATCCCTCCGGCCTGCGCATCTACGGCAACGGCATCATCTCCTCCTACGGCGAGACCCAACACTGCCTCACGGAGAAGGTGACGAAAATTCCCTACACGCCCGAGCGGCTCGCGCAGCAGGCCTACGACATCTGGCATTTTCAGAATCCGCTCTTCGTCATCGATTCGTTCGACCAGCTCGAAAACGAATTCGTCCGCTGGTCCAAAGAGCGCAGTTTGCTCTGAGCCGTCGGGCCGGTTTCAACCGGCCAGAATAATCGCCGCTGCGTTGGAAACTTAGCCGTCGCACCGCGCAAACGCCGGCGTCCCCAAGGTGGACGCGCAATTCCCTCTGCGCGGCAAGCCCGCGCGGGCGCCGCGCTCCGCCCACCTTCCCGCGCAGGCCTTGACCCGCCTCAAGGCATGGCGGCAACTCCCGCGCTAAAGTGCAGGCATGTCCACGCCAGCCCCTGAGCCCGCCTCCACTTTGACTCCCGCGGCGAGTCCGCCAGCGAGCGCCCCCGGCGCACCCGGCGCAGCCGCAACCCGGACCGTCTCTCCTTCGCCCGCAACATCCGGTTCGTCCAATTCCTCCTTCCGTTCCCTCGTCGTCCCACGCGAGCACGGCAGCTGGGCGCTCGCGCTCGAGCCAGTTGCGCTTGGACTGCTGGTCGCCCCGTCACTCGCCGGCGGCTGGCTCGCGCTCGCCGTCGCCGCGGGGTTTCTCACGCGTCGTCCGCTGAAACTCGCCGTGACGCTCCCCGCCCGCGACCCGCGCCGCGTTGCCGCGTTCCGCTGGACGCTGCTCTTCTCCTTCCTCGCGCTCAGCGCCCTCGCCCTCGCCGCCGTCAGCCCGGCGCCCGGCGCGTCACTCTCCGAAGTGCGCAATCCGCTGCCCTCGCTTTCCGCCCTCTGGCCGCTGTTGCTCGCGGTGCCTTTCGGGGGCGCCTTTCTCTGGTTCGATTTGCGCAACGAAATGCGCGAGGCGCAGGCCGAACTCGCCGGCTCCATCGCGTTCGCGCTCGTGCCGGCCGCGTTTGCGACGCTCGCAGGATGGACCGCCGCGCCGGCCCTCGCCTTGGCGATGCTGATGCTCGCGCGCAGCGTGCCGACGGTGTTGGCCGTTCGAACATTTCTCCGCCTCGCCAAAGGGCGTGATGCCAGCGGGGCGCCCGCCGTGGCCATCGCCATCGTCGCGCTGGCCGTGATCGTGGGTCTGGCCTGGCGCACCCTCGTGCCGCCCGCCGCCGTCGTTGTCGCCGCCGTGCTCGTGCTGCGCACCGCGCTGCTGCTCTCCCCCTTCTTCCCGGCGTGGAGCGCGCGGCGCGTTGGCATGATGGAAGCGGTGATCGGCGTCCTGTTCCTCGGCGCCCTGGCGGCTGCCTACGCGTTCCGCTGAGCGGCGGGAATTTCGCGTCCGCTTGACACGCGTCAAGGCAGCCCGGCCCCGCTCGCACTACCATCCGGGAAGAACTCCCAGACAAAACTCACGCCATGAATCGCAAAGCCCAGCACGACCGCCCCGCTGCCAGCAGCTACGCTCTTCCTTCCACGATGAAAAATCCACGCATCACCGTCCTGGCGACGGCTGGCCTTGCCTTGGCCGCCGCGCTCCTCACCACCACGCTCGTTCGCGCCAGCGAAGGGCCGACCGGCGTTCAAGGCCCGGTCATATTCCCGACCGAAATTCAGGCGCTGCCGATCGAGCAGGCCATCCTCACCGCCCCGCCCTTCGTGCCGCCGCCGCTCGCGCGCAAGCACAACGCCCGCGTCGTCGTGAACCTCGAGGTGCGCGAAATCAACATGCGGATCGCCGACGGCGCCGAATACACCTTTTGGACTTACGGCGGCAG
The DNA here is from genome assembly GCA_013821985.1 of Opitutus sp. Taxonomy (GTDB): domain Bacteria; phylum Verrucomicrobiota; class Verrucomicrobiia; order Opitutales; family Opitutaceae; genus Didemnitutus. Next base: position 61 of record PNJQ01000008.1, on the reverse strand, counting down.
CGTGCCCGGCTCTTTCATCCGCGTTCGCGCGGGCGATGTCGTGGAATTCCACCTCAACAAT
>PNJQ01000007.1 GCA_013821985.1 Opitutus sp. | reverse complement strand
GGTTTAGGCGTTCTCGACGAGGGCGCGGTAAACGCTGTCGTTGAGGCGGAGGCGCTCGTGGAGCTGCGCGGTGGAACCGGCGGGCGCCGAGAAGGCGATGGAGACATAGACGCCGGCGGGGAACTTGTCGTCGGTCTTGCGAATGAATTCGCGGCGGCCGAGCTGTTCGACGGCGGTGACGTCGCCCTGAACGGCGGCGATTTCCTTCTTCACGCCTTCGATGATCTGGTCAACGGAGTCTTCCTTGCCGCGATTATCGAGGATGAAAGTGGCTTTGTAGTTACGCTTGGTCATGACGGTTTGCGATTGAGGCGGTTCATCGCTTCGGCGGGGCTGCTGGTGAAGAGCAGGCGGGCGCCTTCCACGAAGAGTTTCTTGTTTTGATCGATGATGGTTTGTTCTGAGAGGGAGAATTTTCCGAGCACGTAGTCCGCGATGTCCATGCCGACGGGGCGTTCGCTGCTGCCGATGCCGAGCCGGTAACGGAGGAATCCGTCCCCGACGTGGGCGAGCAGGCTGGCGATGCCGTTGTGGCCGCCGGCGGAGCCGTCGATCGACAACTTCACGCGCCCGATTTCGATGTTCATTTCATCGTAGGCGACCGCGAGCGCGTCGTTCGGCAGTTTCAGGAAATCGAGCAGCTTGCGCAGGGCGCGGCCACTCTCGTTCATAAAGGTCTGCGGTTTGACGAGCCAGCGGGTCTCACCGGGGCGGACATTCCAACGGGCGACATCGGCTTCGAAACGGCCCTCGTGTTGCCACGTGAGGCGTTCGGCGGCGGCCAGCGCGTCAACGACGGTGAAGCCGAGGTTGTGGCGCGTGCCGGCGTATTTCGCACCGGGATTGCCCAGTCCAGCGAGAAGCGTGACAGGCATGGATCAAAGAACGTGCTGCAACGCGGCGCGCCGGTTGGACGGCGCGCCGCGGGAAAACGATTACTTCTTGGCGGGAGCGGTGGCCTTCGCGTCCTTGGCGGGCGCAGCGGCGGCGGCACCCGCGGCCGGAGCGGCGGCTTTGCCATCGGCGGCGGGAGCGGCAGCGCCAGGAGCGGCGGCAGCACCGTCGGCAGGCGCGGCAGCGGCTTCGCCCGCGGCCGGAGTGGCGGCGACTTCTTCCGCCGGCGGCTCGACGCAGAGGACGACGACCTGGCCGGGCTTATCGAGGAATTCGATGCCGGGGACGGGCTTCAGCTCGGAAACGTGGATGGATTGGCCGACCTTCAATTCCGTGACGTCCACTTCGATCACCGGAGGCAGATCCTTCGGCAAGCAGCGGATGCGCAGGCGGTGCGTGCCGATTTCGAGGATACCCGCCTCGTTCTTCACGCCCGTGGATTCGCCGACGAGTTGGATGGCGACGTTGATCGACATCTTTTCGTCCTGCTTCACTTCCTGCAAATCCACATGGAGATAGCGGTCGGTGATCGGGTCGCGCTGGACTTCCTGGAGGAAGGAGAGAGCGGCGGCGCCGGAATCGCGCTTCAATTCAATCAGCGCGGCGCGGCCGGCGACTTCCTTGAGGAGCTTGATGAACTCGACCGAGTTAACGGCCAGAGTTTCGGGTTTCGTGTGCTTGCCGTAGAGGATGGCAGGGATCTTCTCGGCTTTGCGCAGACGGCGGGAGGCGCTGCGGCCTGTGCCCTCGCGGGGCGTGACGGTGAGTTGGTATTTCTTCATGGTTTTCGTTCCCCCTGTGACTCCGGAATTGGAGGCAGGCGTAGTGGAAAAGAGGCGAGAGTTGAGTGACCGCGCCGGGGCGAGGCAAACAAAACTTTCGCGCCCGAGCGGGAAAAGGCGCAGGCTGGTGCGGTTTTTACAAATTGGGTGGCTGTTGCGAAGGCCTCCATGATGGGCGTTAGGTTGCACGTTCAGGAGCATCAAAAACGCCTGATACAATTGGGCTCCATATGAAGAAATTCATCAAACTCACTGGATCCGCCCACCCCGGCCTCTTCGTTTCCACGTGCCAGGACGGCCGGTTCCACGTCTTGGTAATGGACTGCGACCATAAAATAGCGGGCATTGGGGGTCCGACCACATATTCGATAACCGCGTCGAGCGATCAGCCTCTCGTGCTCCTTTCGCCCGACCGACCGACTCGGTCACTTGCCGTGTCGGATTGGCAATCTGGATTCGCGGCACCCGTGGACGCCAGTTCAATTGCAGGCCGGCTAGTGCTCGCAATGCTAGCCAGCGGCCAAGCCGTTGAAGCGAGTTAGTCACATCGCGAAAAACAAAGATTCCGCACTCGACGCCCTCACCCCGCCTCGTCCCACCACTTCCGCAACCGGTCCCGGCTGTGTTCGAGGAAATGCGGGTCCTCGGAAAACACTTCCAGCGTCACCGTGCCGTCGTAGCCGCTGCGGCGCAGCGCTCGGACGTAGCGCGCGATGTCCATGTTGCCCATCCCGAGCGCAAGATGCAGATCGGCGTGACCGCCGCGGTTGTCATGCAAATGCACGTGCGCCAGCCGCGCGGCGAAACGCTCGAGGATCTCCTCGGTGGTATTGCGCTCCACACTTAGGTTGCAGTGCCCGATGTCGAGGTGCAGCCCGAGTTCCGGCAACGGCTCGAGCAAGCCGGCGAGTTGTTGCGCGGTGTTGAAACGCCCCGGGACGTTTTCGACCATCACGCCCACTCCGCTGCCCTTCGCGTGCGCAATGAGCGCGGCGAGCGACTCGATGTTCCGCTCCACGATCGGCGCTTCCTCGTAGAACGGCGCGTGCGCGTCCGGATGCACGTTCATCCAATGCGCCCCAACCTTCGCGAACACATCGACGCAACGCTTCAACTCGTCGATCGCCGTCCGCCGCAAACTTTCGAACGACGACCCGATCGGCAGATAATACGCCGTGTGTCCGACGACCGTGTCGAATCCGTGCGCCGCCAGCGCTTCGATCATCTGCGGCGGATTCACCTGCCACGATGCCACGCACGGCGGCTCGAGTGTCAGATCAACGAACTCCAGTTCTGCCTCTGCCATCCAGCGCAGCTCCGCCTCCAGTGGCCGCCCCGGATGATTCATCGCTCCGATCAGCATGGCTCAGCGCTCCAAAGGTTGATCTTCCGGCTGGTGCGCCGCCCACCACGGACGACTGTCGAACAATTTGGCGCGCCGCGCTTCGAGCGCCGCCAGGTCTTCGCTCTCCACGGCCGGCAGCGCGAACCGCTCACGCAGCGCCGCGGGAATCGCGATCGCGCGATCGGGCGAGATCCACGCAAAAACGGTCAAGACCGCCTGCAACAGCGGCAATTCACGGTCCATTCGCGCGACGAGGTGGTCCCAGTCGATTTGCTCCACCGAACCGGCGAGCGCGTTGAGCACATCGACCCAATCGCATCGCTCGCGCTGCATCACGTAGAGTTTCACGCGGACGAGTTCTTCGATCGGCACAACGTCGTAGGTCGCACCGTGCAAATTCACCGGCCGGGCGTGTTCGAACCACGCCTCATCGATCGGCACGCGGTGATTCGGCAGCGCCCAGATGATGTCGAGGATCACGCCGTCGCGCGTGGAGCGAAAGATCCAGCTCCGGTCGTATTCCTCCTGCTCGAAATAATCCACGAAGCCCGCGGCCTTGAGCCGTGCGATAATATCCTGCTCGTGTCCGGGCTTCACGATGAGGTCGATGTCCTTCGTGTTGCGCCAGCGCCCCGTGTAAGTCGCCAGCGCCAGCGCGCCGCCGAGCAACACCGGCGCCCCCGCCTCGCGCGCCGCCTTCACGCCCGCAACGAGCACGTCCCACTGCTCGTCCGGAATCAGCTCCGCCCAACGCACGCTTGGCCACGTCCCGCTGGTTTCATTGGTCGCCATTATCCGAGCCCAGACCGTTCCTTTCCGCGGGTGGTTCGCGACCGGGCGGCGAAATGTCCCCGATTCCGAACTCCGAAAATCGCGCGTCACCTTTGCTGCGCCTACCCACCCTTCGTGAAGACAAAGACTCCGGTGATCTCCGGCCCCGGGTGACTCCGGTAGCAATCATCGACGTAACTCAAGAGTTCACGCAAATGAACCCGGACGAGTTCCACAAACTCCTTCTCACAACCCATGCAAAATTCGAGGTAGATCAGGAAAAAATGGCCAAATCCGTGAAATCCCCGGTGGAACGGCGGCGCAAACTCGCGGAACGCGGCCGTTGGATAGAAATGTAACTGGAGTCCCACTCGCCGGCCGAGTTCAGCCAGTTCGCGCGGATTAAACAGATGTTTGTCTTCCGCTGCGAATTTCTCGAGATCGCGCAGACAATAGAACTTCACTGCTTCGGTAAGCTCATCGAGCTTCGCGGCCCAGGCCGGTTTCAAGTCAACGCCGGCCGCCTTAAATGCCGCCGGTATGCTCTTCGCCACGGTGCCCATGAGTTGATAGCCGCTTTCGCACGGCTCCGCGCCCATCACGAGTGCACCGGCGGGACGCAGGCTCCGGGCACATTCCACAATAAATTCCTCGTAACGCAAAATGTGATGGAGCGTAGAACGCATCGCGATGAGCGAAAACATTCCGCCTGGCAGTCGGCCGACGTCATCGGCGTTAAGCACGGCGTAGTGTCGCCGCGCTGGGAACGCGTCCGTCTCCGAAAAATGGGTCTGGGTAAGCTTCAGAAACGTGGCCGATGGATCGGTAATCAGAAGATCTGGCCCCGGATAATGTCGCGCCAGTCCGAATGTCAGGAACCCACTACCGCAGCCGATTTCGAGTGCCGGCCCTGTGGTATCGACCGCGTGTTTGGCCAAAAGCGCGCACAGCCCTTCGCCCTCGCTGGGATCGGGTGCGGCATTGCCGTGAAAATGGTCGTATTCCTCCTCGTCATGCATGTAGGCACGGGCCGGCGACAATTGTAGCCAGCCTCGCCACTTCGGCACTTGATCGATCCATTGACTGAAATTCGCAGAGGGAGTCATGAACAGGTCTTGAATTTTCTCACTGGTGGGCCGCTCTCGCCTGCCGCAGCTGATTCACGCAAACGGGAGCGAACGCGGCCTCCCGCACGAGGCGCAGCGCGAGAATTTCGGGAATTCCGAAGGCCAATGCGCCAGCCTTGGCCGCGCGGATCCAAAAATCATAATCGCGCGCCGCACCCAATTCCTCGCGCAGGAGATTTCCTGTGCGCGCCAAGAGATCGCGTGTGATGAAAACTTCCGGTTGATCGAAAAAACAATCCTTCAACCAAGCTCCTTCCAGATCGAGCAGGTCAGTCAGTGACAACGGCGCGATGCGGTTCAACGGCAGGCAAGTGCGATGGATTTCAAACGGCGGATCTTCCCCGCCACGCACCCGCGCGCAACGCCCGGCAATCATGTCCGCTCGATGCAGCAAGGCGAGCTGCCCCACCAGGAACAGGCTGCCCGGCGCGAGCCGGTCCCCCGGCTCCAGCCAACTCAGCCAAGGTGCGCTCGCTTTCCGCAGCCCGTCGTTCACCCCGCCATTGATCAAAATGAGCCGGGAACTGTAACGCCGGATGATCTCCAGCGCACCGTCCGCTGAACCGCCCTCTGCGACGATCAGTTCCATTTTCGGATAATTCTGATCGAGCACCGAACGAATCGTCGCTTCGAGCTGCGCTGCGCTGTTGTGCGACGCGATCACGACGGCAATTTTGGGCCATTCCGCGCGCTGCGCGGGCACCTCAGGATAGAGTTCGGCGCGCTCAATCTTTGGCAGGTGCACGGCCAGCCCGTTCGCCGGCCACCGAGGACCGAGCCAAGTGTGCGGCGGTCTCTCGCAAAAAATCAAATCGCCCAACAGATAGTCGCGGTTGGTGGTCGGCGGCAACCAGTCCGTCGGAGGCGTGAAGCCGCTGATCAAAAGCCGGTTTTGCGGCTGCAATCGCCCGGCGAGCAGCGGGACGAGCGCTGCGGCATCGGAAGCGTCGAACGCGACTGCGTCGAATTCAGCCAGACCCGTGCAATAGCCGACCGCACCGGTGGGTCGGAATTCCCACTGCCCGAATCGCTGATAGTGCTCCCACCCACTCGCCAAATCCCCGGAGGAGATTGCCGCCGCAACATCGGGATTCGCACGCCGGTAACCCTCCTCATCGAACAGGCTGTTAAGCTGTCCCAACCATTCCCATGCGTCGGGCGCTCGGAATCGCAGGGGACCTTGCGGTCCCGCGCAATATTCCGCGGGACTCGACAGCACTTCCACCTGCACGCCCATCGCTGTCAGCCAGAGAATAGCGGGAAGCAGACGAGGATGAAACTTCAGCACCACGAGCCGATGAATCCTCTGCGCATAGGGTTCAAGCGCCGCTCTCGCATCGGCCCGGGCCGCCGGCGACGGCACCTGGGCTGAAAGCCGCTCAAGTTCCGCGGCGAGATTGGCAATCTGCGCGTCCTTGTCGGCCCGCAATGCGTCTATTGCCAACACCAGCTGCTTCTTGATTTCGACGTCCTTCAGGATGTCGTCATACGCTTTCTCGAGCTTACCTTTCAACTCAAGCAACGTCCGGCGCTGGAGGTCGCGTTCCGTTTCCAATGCGTGAATCAAGCGACCGTCGCTCTCGGCTCGCGCGGCACGCTCCGCCGTTTCGCGGCGCACGCCGTTTTGGAGCACATCCATTGTCCGCTCAGCAGCCAACTGAGCGCGCTGCGCCGCGGTCCATCCGCTCAGCGCCGCCAAGAGCGCCGCACCCGTCCGCGGATCGCCGGCACGCCGTGGCGGCGCAATGTCCACGTCTCTGACAAATTCTTCGGACCCGAGCGCACGGAGATAAGGAATAAACAAACCGTCGCGCAGCGGCGGACTCACCGGAACACCCCACCGCGCCAGACCAGGGTCGAACAGTCCAGCCACCAAGTGCCTCACTCCCGAAAATTGAAAACAGCGCAGCGGCTCACCGTCGATGAACATCCCCGATTCACGCATCTCAAGCGCGCGCCCGCCCAAGTTCCACGGCGCAACGTTGATCCCCGGGTGCCGCCATTGTGCCACGCCTGCGCCGCGTTCGAGCCAACGGTCGAGATGCTTTTGGTCCCCAAATCCCGCCCCTTGGGGCAACGTGAAACACGCTTTCGCGCAACGCTCCGCCCAATCAGCGGCACAGGCTCTTCCGAGAGGATCGTTCCGCACTGCGACCAGCGCGGGATCAAATCTCCCAGCACGCTCGAGAGCGCGCCATTCCCCCGCGTAGTTCCGCGATGACAGTCCGGCTGATGCCTCGCCCAACTCCTCCAGCAGCGACGCCACCGGTCCGAAGAACGCCATCGTCGGCGCTGACAATACCAGCCAGGTGGATGAGGGCACTTGGTGCAGCTGATCGAAAAGCAGCCAGGAGCGACAGGTCTGGCGAAACTCCTCCACCGTGCGATCGGATTCTGTCGGCGCAAGCGGTCCGTATTTCTTCCTCAGTTCTTCCGGTCGCACCACGTCAGCACCCCATCTCCTGGCGGCGTCTTCCGCCGCAATATCATAACAGAGCACTGCGACGCGAAATCCGCTGCCGGTATGCTGGCGTAGCGATTTCAACAACGCAGCACCGGTAGCAATACCGCTCGATTCAAGAGTGGTGCAAAAATGAAACATGCTCGATCGAAGTTTCGAAATGGCCGCAAAACCGCGGTCTTCCCTCAACAAACCGCGAGCAAACCTCATCGCCCATCCCGCGCCAGCGGAAAAGCATCCAGTGCTCATGTTTACCCACACTCCAACTTCCCGAACCTAGTGCAGCCCCCAACTCCGCAACGCCGCGAACCTCGAATTCACCAACCACCCTGCTGAGAATGACAGAACGCAATTAAGTCAGGGGTTGACATCGCCCGGTCCGAATTACTTCTTGGCCGTTCTCTCGCAAGAGAGAGCCACGTTGCCCGGTAGCTCAGTGGCAGAGCAGGTGACTGTTAATCACTTGGTCGCTGGTTCGATCCCAGCCCGGGCAGCCATCTCTCCAAATTACTTACGCTGATCGACGGGATTTTCGGTTTTCGCGCTTGGCCACTTCTTGGCCATTTTGGGTTTTCTGGGATGCTTGGGTGCCCGCGGCCGATTTAGGTGTTAGCTAGTCTGACCTGCCCCCGTCGACTGGACAGCTGAGGCTCTAATTTCCTCGGCTGGTGTGGTCGGTTTTTGGTGATTCGCACAGTGCTCTGGCGAAGTCTGCCGGAGGCAGCGAAGCCAGAGCACTGTGCGGACGGAGATGGTTATAATCCGTGCGCCACGCTTCAAGCTTTTGCTGCGCGTCAGCAATCGTGAAGAACAGGTGGACGTTCAGGCACTCGTCACGCACGCGACCATTGAAGCTTTCGATGTGGCCGTTCTCGGTGGGTTTTCCCGGGCGGATGAAGTCGAGGCGCACGTTGCGGCGATACGCCCATGCGTCCATCTCCCGACTGTAGAACTCGGACCCGTTGTCGACGCGGATGGATTCCGGTAACGAGCGACTGCGCGCAATCGCTTCGAGTCGGCCGACGACCTTCGCCCCACTCATGCCGTGATCTGGCCAGACGCAGAGCGCCTCACGCGTGAAGGTATCGATTAACGTCAGGATCCGGAAGGGACGGCCATCCTCGAGCCGGTCGGCCATGAAGTCCATTGCCCATAGCTGATTCATGCGCTCCGGCTTCACGTAAGGCCCACGCACGACGGCAACCCGCTTTTTCGCAAACTTCCGTCTCAGTCCTAGCCCTTCCTCACGGTAGAGCCGGAATACGCGCTTGGCGTTCACTAGCCAACCCTCACGACGCAGCATGATTGCCAGCCGGCGATAGCCGAAGCGAACGCGCACGCCAGCCAACTCGCGCAGACGATGCCGCAACGCTAGCTCCTCGGGGTCCGGGATCGCCTTGTAGTAGTAGATCGAGGTCTGCAACTGCACGACTTCACACGCTCGGACCGCACTGACTGCAAACGCCGACACCATCCAGCCGACCAGCTGGCGCTTATGAGCGAACCGCTTTCCTTTCGCAGCGAGTGAATCGCCTTTTGCTGGCGCACGCCCTCGGCCTGAAGCCAGGCGTTCAGTTCGCGCTAGGTGCAGTCGCAGCGGTTACGAAAAAAGGCCGGCGCGATGCCGGCCTCGTGCATTGGAAGCTACGCTGTGCCCGTCAGTGCGTTACTTCCCGAAATACACCTCGTCGAACTTCACCTGCGCGTCTTCGATTAGTTTCGCGGTCGCCGCCTGCAACTTCGCCTGGCGCTCCGTTTTCTCGAGGCCGGCTTTCGCTTCTTCGAACGATGTCGTGCCGCGCGAATCAACCTTCACGAGATGGTAGCCGAATTGCGTGCGGAAGACCGCACTAACTTTGCCGGCTTCCGTCGTGAACGCCGCCTGCTCGAACTCGGGCACCATCTGGCCGCGGCCAAATTCGCCGAGGCTGCCGCCGGTCGCGCCGGAACCCGTGTCGTCGGACTCGGTCTTCGCCAGCTCCTCGAACGACGCGCCCTGCGCAATCTTCGCGTGCAGTTCGTCGGCCTTCGCCTTCGCCTGCTCTTCCGTCAGCTCCGGCTTGCCCGGCTGCGCCGCCGGGCTGCCCTTGAACGCGATCAGGATGTGGCGCGCGCTCACTTTCTCGAACTCGTTTTTCTTCGCCTCGTAAGCCTGGCGCAGATCGTCGTCGGACACCGTAACGCTCTCCTCAATTTTCTTCAGCTGCGCCGAAGCGATGAGGTTCTCGCGCATGATCTTCAACTGAGAGACAACTTCCGGATCGTTCTCGAGCCCGGCTTTCGCGCCCGCGGCCGCGAGGAGCTTCATCCGCAAAAAATCCTCGGCGAACTGCTTCTTGCCCGGCCCCATCGCGTATTCGACGTATTGCGGCGGCAGCGACTTCATCGCGCCTTCGAATTCCGAGCGGAGAATCGTCACGCCGGGACCAGAGATGATGACCGGGTCGGCCGCCGCGGGAGCCGGCGTCTGCGCCGAGGCGGTAATCGCGGCGAACGCCGTGGCGACCGAAGTGAGGGTGAGAAACGAACGGAGAGCGTTACGCATAATGGAGAGCGGACACGGATACCCGACTTCCCCGCGGCGTCCAGCGCAGAGCACCGGCCGGCAGAACGACGTCCGCCCGCTCATCGCGATGGCACGCGGCCGCCGAGTCGGGCAGCGGGACCGGCCCGACCACCTCCGGGTTCTTCCCATCTCCCTTCTTTCGTGTGCTCCCTGCACTCCTTCCCATCCGCGGACATTCGCGTCATTCGCGGGCAACCGGCTCTGCCTTCCCTCCCCCGAAAGCTCCGCCCGAACTTCATGTATTCCGTGTCTTTCGTGGTGACCTGCCTACCGCCTCCGCGCCCCCCTCACGCCGCCAGCGGCTCGCCTTCGTTTTCGATCAGCCCGGCGGTCTGTCGCCGCACCAGTTCCGCGTAGTAGCCGCCTTGCCGCAACAGCTCCCGATGCGGGCCCGCCTCCGCGATCCGCCCGTCTTTCAACACGATGATGCGGTCCGCGTTCACCACGGTCGCCAGCCGGTGCGCGATGACGAACGTCGTCCGCCCTTCCAGCAACCGGTCGAGCGCCTCCTGCACGAGCGCCTCGGATTCTGCGTCGAGCGAGGACGTCGCCTCGTCGAGCACCACGATGCGCGGGTCCTTGATCAGTGCGCGCGCGATCGTCACGCGCTGGCGCTCGCCGACGGAGAGCAACGTGCCGCGTTCGCCCACCGGCGTCTCGTAACCCTGCGGCAACCGCCGGATGAACTCGTGCGCGTGCGCCGCGCGCGCGGCCGCCTCCACTTCCTCCATCGACGCGCCGGGTTTGCCGTAAACGATGTTGTTGCGGATCGTGTCGTTGAAGAGCAGCGGGTCCTGCAGCACGACGCCGATGTGCCGCCGCACCGAGCTCTGCTTGAAGCGCCGCAGATTCTGCCCGTCGATCTTCACCGCGCCGCTCACCGGATCGTAGAACCGCATCAACAGCGCCATCAGCGTCGTCTTGCCCGAGCCGCTCGGCCCGACCACCGCCACCGTCTCGCCCGGTTCGACCTTGAGCGACAGCTCCGTGATCAACGGCCGCGTCGCGCCTTCATAGTGAAAGCTCACGCGCTCGAATTCCACCTCGCCGCGCGTCTCGTGCAATTCAACCGCGCCGGGATCGTCGGCGAGGTGCTCGGGCTCGTCGAGAATCGTGAATACTTCCTTCAACGCCGCGTTCGCCCGCTGCACGGTTTGATAAATGCCCGTGAGACTCTGCACCGGCCCGAACAATCCGCCGATGTAACCGAGCAACGCCACGAGCGTGCCGACGGTGATTTCGCCGCGCACGATAAACATGCCGCCGGCATACACCGCCGCGATGCGCGCGGCGGCGATGACGAGATTGCTCGCCGCCGAAAAACCGCTGTCGAGCCGCACGCCGCGCACCACGACGTCGTTCGCGGCCGATACATCCTTCAAGAACCGCTTTTGCTCCACGTCCTCCATCGCAAAGCTCCGCACCGTCACGATGCCCGACAACACCTCGTTGAACCGCGAGTAGATCTTCGACCACCGGTCGAGCAACGTCGCCTCGCGCCGCATCTGCTCGGGCGACGCGATCGCCGCCGCGATCGCCGGCAGGGGCGTGAACAGCAGCACGATCACCGCCAGCCGCCAATCCATCCGCACGACCACGAAGATCGCCATCATGAGATAGATCAGCGCGGGAAAGGTGCCGAAGATCAACTGCGTCAGCGTGCCGATCAGGCTTTGGATGCTGCGATCGAGCTTCGTCATGATTGCACCCACGCCCTCGCTCCGCTGGATGCGCAACGGCATGCGGTGCAATTTGCCCACCGTGCTCTCGAGCAAAATGAAGTGAATGCCGAGCCGCACGCGCCAGGTCAGCCACGTCGAAATGCTTCCCCCGACTTCGCGCAACAGCGCGAGGGTGGCGAGCACTGCCACCATTTTCATCAACGCGGGCGCGCGCCGGCTGCTCCCGAACTCGTCAAAGATTTCCTTCATCACGAGCGGCTCCGCCGCGTTCATCGCCGCGACGATGACGGTCAGCACACTGATGACGACGATCGCGCCGCGAAACGGCCGGGCGAACGCGAGCGCCCGGCGCAGGCGCCCCCGCGAGCTTGCGGCCGCTGAGCTCATCACGCACCTCCCTGCATTCGCCTGCCCGTGGCAGCCCGCAACTCGTCGTCGTCCCACGTCCGCGCGGCGCCCACGCCGGCCGCGTCCGCGGGTTCGCACACATACATTTCGTGTCCCGGCCGCGCCGCGACCCGCAAGCCGGTCGATCGCAGCATCGCCTCGACGCCCGCGTGGTTCGCCGCCCACCAATTCGTCGCGTCGCCCGCGAGCTTCTTCTCGATGAACGCCATTTTTGGCCAGCCGGGCTCGAGCAGTCGTGCGCGATCGTTGAAATCCGCATCGTCCGGCGGCTCGACGACTTCCATTCCGGGCATGGTCAGCGTTTGGAAAACCAGCTTCCGCCTCACGCACCCCGCGAGTATATCCAGCGCGAGCAGCGGATAACGCAGATGGTAGAACACGCCGAGAAACAGCACGACGTCGAAGGTTTCGCCCCAATGCGCCACGTCGTAAACCTGCCCGCGGCGCAACTCGATGCGCTCACCGAACGCGAAGTGCCGCTTTGCCCATCTCGCCTGCGCGAGAAACAAGTCCTCGCGATCCATCGCCACCACGTGCGCGCCTCGCCGCGCCAGTTCGAACGAGTAAAATCCCGCGTTGCACCCGATATCCAACGCGCGCCATCCAGTCAGATCTTCCGGCAAATGCGGCGCGAGCTCCCGCCACTTGAAAGCCGGAAAATCGCCCAGCGGATGATCCGGCGCCGTCTGCGAACCATCCGGCAGGTGCAGGTTGTGAAACCACGGCCCGAGCGCCGCACCCTCGGCCGCCAGCCCGCCGGCGCGCGTGCGCGAAAAATCCATGAGCGGCGCCGCGCTCATCCGGTGGCCCTCCCCGCATACTCCGTCGCGTTCTCCCCGTTTTCCTCGGGATGCGAATGGTTCGCGACGGCGTCGAGATGTTTTTCCAACTCCGCCGCGCGGTGTGCCGCGGTGTGCGCCGTCATGACTTTCTCGCGCGCCGCCTCACCGATTGCGCGTGCGTCCTCCGCCGAGAGCTCGCGCAGATACGACAGCACCTCGCCCGAAGTCCGCCCGAGCAACACCTCGCGTCCGGGCAGAAACAGCTCCTCCAGCCCCGGCCAGTAATCGCTGATGATCGGCGTGCCGCACGCCGCCGCCTCGAACAAGCGCACGCTCGGAGAATAGCCGGCGGCGATCATGTTCGCGCGCGTCACGTTGAGCGTGAAGCGCTGCTCGTTGTAGAATCGACGGTGCCGGTCCGGCGCGAGGTGTTGCACGCGGCGCACATTGCGCGGCCACGCGATGCCGCGCGGATACTGCGGACCCGCGATGATGAACCGTCCCTCCGGCCAGCGTTGCGCGGGCGAGACGAGCAGGCGCTCCAGCGTCGGCTGACGATCCTCACTGAACGTCCCGAGATAACCGAGATCCCAGCGCGGCTCGCGCCGTTCAGGGAAATAGTGCGCGAGATCGACCGAGCAATACAGCGCCCGCGCGCACGGCGATCCGAACTCGCGCTCGATCCGCCGCAGCGTCGGACCGCCCGTGAACGAGAGATACACGTCGTAGCGGCGCACCAGTTCGCGCGAGAGATACTCGCAGCGCCCGCCCTCCAATGCCGCGAGCGTCACGGGCGTGTCGATGTCGTAGAACGCCGTCACGCCCCGCGCCGCGCCCAGCACCCATTCACCGACCGCAATGCCTTCGGGCACGAATGAACCGACGATCACCGCGTCGGCCTCCCGCACGTCGCGCCCATGGCGGCGCTTCAACTCGGCGAACGAACGGTAAAGCGCCACCGCGCCCGCCGCGAGGCGCGGTGCATCGCGGTTGTCCGCATACCACGGCACGTCCCGCTCAAGGAACAGCACGTCGTGTCCGCGGGCCGCCAGTTCGCGCACGAGACCGCGATAGGTGGTCGCGTGGCCGTTTCCCCACGACGACGTGATCGAAAGTCCGAGAATGACGATTTTCATAACCAGGGTTTTTCGCTCGTGTTGCCTGCCGCCGTCGCTGGCGTCGCCGTCCGCGGTTGCATCCTCCGCCCGAGCAACTCGTCGAACTGCGCAGCCCGATGCGCGTAGGTGTGCTTGCTCAACACCCGTCGCAACGCCGCGCGGCCGATCGCCACGGCGCGCTCTCGCGTGAGGCCGTCAAGGTGCGCGGCGACTTCAGCGGCATCGTGCGCGACGAGCACTTCCGCGCCCGGCTCGAGGAACAGCTCCACGCCTTCCCACGCGTCGGTGATGAGGCACGCTCCGGCTCCGGCGACCTCGAACACGCGCGTGGGAGGCGAAAAGCCGTAGCGCGCCATCGATTGGCGGTTGATGTTGAGCACCGCGCGCGGCGTGCAATTGAAGGCGTTGTGGTCGGCGGTGAAAACATGCCCCGCATAGCGCACGTTCGGCGGCAGCGCCTTGTCGCCCCACCCGCTTCCGCCGAGCAGAAACCGCCGCTCCGGCCGCGCCTGCGCCGCCGCGAGAAAAAATTCCTCCACGCGCTGCTCGCGGTCCGGCAGACGGTTGCCGAGGAAGGCCAGATCGCACGCGAACCGCGCGTCCGGCCGCACCGGATGATGTGTCACCGGGTCCAGCGCGTTATAGATCGGCACGCACTCGAGCGCGCCCAGCGCCTCGTAAGCATCGATCACCGGCTGGCCGCCACCATAGGTGAGGACAAGGTCGTAGCGCGGGATCAACGCCAGGAACGGATCGAGCGGATTATTCTGCACGCGCTCGAGCGTCGCCGGCGCATCGACGTCCCAAAACGCGACGAGCGTGCGCGTGCTTTGCAATTGCAGCACCGCTTCCTCGAGCAACTCGTCGAACACGCCGACGCCGCTGCACTTGATCACGAAGTCGGCACCGCGCGCGCTTTCCACGGCGCGACGCGCCGCTTCCTCCGTCGCCGGGAAAACGACGTCGGTCGCCCACGACGGATCGGCGATATCGCGGTGCTGTTGCCGTTCATAGGCGTCGGGCTCGAAGAACGTCACGCGGTGGCCGCGCTCCGCGAGTGCCCGGATGATGCCGCGATAGTAGGTCGCCGCACCATTCCAGTAGGCGGACACCAGGCTCGAACCGAAAAAGGCGATGTTCATGGGAGCGAGAAGATGGGGGACCACTTATGTTCGCTGACGCACGCCGCCTGGCGGGCAGAGGGACCTGCCCGCCCACCCTGCCAGCTTTCCACGCGCAAAAGGTGGACGCGCAGGTCCCTCTGCGCGTCAAGAGCTCCGGCGCGGGCGATATCCCTGGTTCTAATTTCAACAGTCATGGCAAATTTCGGCGCGTTAACCCGCCGTGGCTTCGTGCGCGGCGGCGGGCTTGCGGCGGAACAGGCGTGCGGCCGGCACGACGACCGCCTTCCGCTCGGCGAGCACCTGCCGGTGGATCGCGAGCAGTTCCTCGACGCGACGCGCGCAGGTGTGCCGCGCGCGGACCGTTTTCAATCCGTGCCTCACCTGCGCGCGCCGCTTGCGCTCATCGCCGAGCAGCGCCTGCAGTTGCCGCACCATTTGCGCGCCGTCGCGAGCGATGCGGAAATCCTTGCCGGGCGTGAACAGGTGCTCGGTGTCGCGCCAGGGCGAACACACGAGCGGAATGCCGCACGCCAGAGCCTCGAACGGACGGATCGTCGGGATGCCGGGCAAGGCCCTCACATAGGGCCGGCGCGGCACGTGGACCGTGACTTTGAACTGCGCGAAGACCTGCGGCACTTCGAAATTCGGCAACCAGCCCGCATACTCGATGCCGGCTTCGGCGAGTTGCGCGCGCGCATGTTCCGGATAGCGCACGCCATAAACCCGCGCCTTCAGGCCGAGTTTTTTCACCGGCTCGATCAGGAACTCGCGCAATTCCTCGGAGCGCTCGTCGTCACCCCAGTTGCCGATCCAAACCAGGTCGCCACCTGGCTCGACGCCGGCGAGCGGCTTGAACACCCGCGTGTCCGCCGCCTCATGCCAGGTCCACGCCCGTCGGACACCGCGCTCCGTCACGTAGATGCGGCGCAACACTTCGCCGTAAGCGAGCACGCCGTCGTAAGCGCTGAGGTCGCAGGCGTGCATCGCGGACGTTTCCGTGATCAGGCGGTGATGCGTGTCGTGATAGAGCAGCACAAAGCCGTGCTTGCGCCGCAAAGCCCCAAGCGCACCGACCAACTCGGGGGGATTCCACTCGTGGACGATCACGAGGTCGGTGCCGCGCACCAGCCGCTCATAGTTCACTTTCGACGCATCATAGCGCACGGACTTCAGCCGCGGATAAACCTCGCGCCACTTCCGCAAGGGTGCGCGGCCGTGCTCCGCCACCAGGTTCGTTGCACTCCAACTGTCGCGCGGCTCGTAAGTCACGACATCGTGACGGCGCGCGACCAATTCGCTCGCGACGCCGCGCAGGAAGTGCGCGTTGCCGTGATTCCAGTCGGAGACAAGCGAGTGATAAAAAAGTCGGATCTTCATGCCGGAATGCTTTCGACCTGGGCCGCGGCGCGCGGCGTGAGACAGTCGGCGTAAGCCGCAAGATAATTTGTGACCATGCGCACGGCGGAAAACTCGGCCGCCCGTTCACGCGCGCGCTGCGCCCAAAGATTCGCCGCCTCCGGCCGACCAATCAGCCAGGCGAGTTCGCGGACGAGTCCGTCGGCATCGTCGGGGGCGACAAATACCGCCGCGCCGTCCCAATTCTCGCGCAGGCTTGGGAGATCGCCCAGCACGAGAGCGCAGCCGGAAAGCGCCGCCTCGAGGACCGACAGCCCGAACGGCTCGTAACGCGCCGGGAGCGCGTAGATCGAGGCCTGCGCGAGCAACGCCCGCACGCGTGCCGGCGAACACGGGCCGAGCAAGGCGACATTCGGAAAGTCGGGCCTGTCCGTGATGCCGTGCGGTGCCGTCGTGTCGCCGGCGAGTTCCACCGGCCAGTGCAGACGCGGTGCGATCTCCGCGAGCACCCGCGCGTTTTTCGCTTCATCCCACAACCGGCCCACGCAGAGAACCGACGGCTTCTTCAGGCCGCGACTGAATTGTGCGGGATTGCGCCCGTTCGCGATCACTTCCGCCCGGCGCAACGCGCCGTAATGCCGCTCGAGTGCCGCAAGCATCGCGTGGCTTGGGGCAACGACGCGATCCGCCGCCTGCAAGCCCGCCTGCACCCGCGCGCGATACTCGCTCCACTCGGTCGGCGGCGCAGTCCCGTGCGTCGCTTCCCACCATGAGAACACACACGAGTGCCCGACGACGAGCACCGGCACGCGCCACGGCAACGCGGCGTGAACGTAGCCGTTGAGGTGCACGAGATCGGGCGCGTAGTCCGACTCGAGTTGCAGCAGCCACTCGCCGGCGCGCTGCACGTCGTCCCACGGCGCCGGCATCCACTCGAGGCGAAAATCGCTTTCCACGAGTGTGACGTTGCCGAGCGCGCGCGCGGCGGCGCGTTGCGCCTCCGACGGCCGCGGTCCCATCGACGCGAGCACCACCTCGACACCGTGCGCGCCGAGTCCTGCGCACAGCTCCAGCGTATAATGCCACACGCCGCCGACCGCGTCGGTGGTCATCAGGATGCGCTGAGGTGCGGGTGGAGTCATGCGCTGCGTCCGTAAATGCGATCGATCGTTTCTGCCACGGCGCTGAGCTGCGCGATTTGCGGATCGAAGCCCGCGTCGTCCGCGAGTTGCCGCGCCCACGCGACGGCGGCGCGGCCACCCCAGGCATCCGGTGGCTCGGAGAGCAAGCGGCGCGAGCGATCGGGCAGGAAATGCTCCGCGCGAAAATCGTAGAACGAACCGCCGACATTCTGAAACGACGCGCCGCCCTCCGTGCCGAAAAACGTCACGCCGATCTGCGCGTCGCAGCCTGCCGGCGCGCGCCACGAACACGCGAGTTGCACGCTTGCGCCGTTCGCCAGCGAAAGTTGCGCGGCCGCGTAATCCTCGACCGCGCCCGAGTCCCGCCGCACCAGCGCGCCGCGGCAATTCAGGTGACCGCACGCGCTTTTCACCGAGGGAAAATCGAGGCACCACAGCGCGAGGTCGATCAGGTGAATGCCGAGATCGAGCAGACAGCCGCCGCCCGAGAGCCGCGAGTCGTAGAACCACGGCTTGTCCGGCCCGTAGGCATTGTGAAAACACGCTTCGACCGCGTAAATGCGGCCGAGTCGGCCGGACGCCACGAGGTCGCGAATGCGCTGCATGCCGGTGTGGAAACGATACGAGAGATCGACGTGCAGCAGCCGATCGGCCGCCCGCGCCGCGGCGACCACATCGCGCGTCTCGCGTCCGGTGCGCGCGAGCGGCTTCTGGCAAAACACCGCCTTGCCGCTGCGCAACGCCGCGATCGTCTGCTCCGCGTGCAACATGTTCGGCGTGGCAATCACAATGCCATCGAGCGGCAGCGCGAGCAACTCGTCGAAGTTGCCGACGCACTGCACGTCAGGCCACGTGCGCTGGATGCCGGCCGCGGCTTCGACGACCGGATCGAACACCGCGGCGACTTCGCCGGCCTGCGCGTGCGCAATGGCTTCGAGGCGATTGCGGCCAATCCAGCCAACCCCGGCAAAACCGAGGCGCGGCGGAACAGGGGAGACGGGGCGGGCCGCGGTGAGCGTCGCGCCGGAGGAAGTGGACGAAGTTTCAATCATACGTGAGCAACGCTTTAAGAAAGGCGCCGTCGCGATCGCGCATCGCGTCGAGCGCGTGGGCAATTTCGTCGAGACGGAATTGGTCCGTGTAGAGCGGCCGCGGATCGAGCCGGCCGCGCGCGACGGCGTCGGCCGCAGCGCGCATGCCGGCGACATAGGCGCGCGGATCGCGCTCGTGCGCGTTCACGACGTCGAGCCCACGCCAGTTCCACAGCTGGAGATTCACCTCGCGCAGGCCGTCCTGATGAAATCCCGCGATAATCAACCGGCCGCGCTCCGCCGTGAGTTCTCCGGCCAGGTGCAACGGCTCCTGCAGGCCCGTCGCTTCGATCACGCGCTCGCAACCGCCGCCGCCGGTCAATTCGCGCACGGCGCCGACGACCGCGGCGCGCTCGCCGAGCGCGATCGTTTCCGTCGCGCCCATGCGCCGCGCGATTTCGAGTGCGAACGGCCGGCGCGAAATCGCAATGACGCGCGCACCGGCTTTTGCCGCGAGCGCCACGAGCACGGCACCCATGAAACCGACGCCGACGACCGCCACCGTGTGCCACGCGCGAATGTCGCTGCGTTGGAATACATTCATTGCGCACCCCAGCGCCTCGCCGGGGAATGGTTGTCCGTCCAACTCCGGTGGAAGGACCACGACGTTCGATGCCTCGGCGACATCGAACTCCGCGAAAGCCTGATACGAGAGCGCCGCGACGCGCTGGCCGACCGCGATCCTTTCCACCTCGGCTCCGATTTCAGCAACGCGCCCCCACCCTTCGTGACCGGGCGCCCCGGCGGCGAGCGGATATTTGAACCACGGACGCCCCTCCCAGACCGGGAGATTTGAGCCGCACACGCCGCAACCTTCGAGGCGCACGCGCACCTCGCGCGGGCCGAGCGGCGGCAATGGCGCTCGCTCGACCGCGGCGGCGCGCGGGCCCTGCAAGACGGCGGCGCGAGCGGTGCCTCCGGTCATACGGTCAGCCCCCGCGCGGCGAGTTCCGTGCCGGCATCGGCGGCCGGCTGCGCGCTCTCCGTGCGACCCTGCAGCCACTCGGCGAGCTCGCCGAGGCCCTCGTCGAACGCGACCTGCGGCGAGTAGCCGAGCACGCGCCGCGCGAGTGTAATGTCGGCGAAACAATGCCGGATGTCGCCGACGCGATACTGTTGCGCAATGCGCGGCTCGATGTGCTCCTTCCCCAGCGCGGCGGAGATACGCTCGGCCACGGCGCGCACCGTGAAGTGTTCGCCGCTGCCGAGATTGAAGACCTTGTCGGCGGCCCGCGTGACTTCGAGCGCGAGCCGGCAGCCTTCTGCGATGTCGCGCACGTTGACGAAATCCCGCTGCTGCAACCCGTCCTCGAAAATCACCGGGGGCTGGTCCGCGAGATAGCGCGCGGCGAAGATTGCCAGCACGCCCGTGTAGGGATTCGAAAGCGCCTGACGCGGCCCATAGACATTGAAGAAGCGCAGCGCGACGGTGGGAATCTTGTAGGCGCGTCCGACGAGCAGGCACATGCGTTCCTGGTCGTATTTGCCCAGCGCGTAAACCGAGGCGAGCGCAGGCGATTTCGTTTCGGGCGTGGGGACCGGCGTCAGCGTGTCGCCGCGCGACGTGCGCAATTCCCAGTCGTGCATCTGCAGTTGCGCGAGCCCGCGCTCGGCGCCGGAGATGAGTTCGCCGGCGGGCGTGCGATAAAGTCCCTCGCCGTAAATGCTCATGCTGGAGGCGACGATCAGCCGCTCGACCGGACGCTCGATCAGCGCCTCGAGCAAAACGGCGGTGCCCTCGTTGTTCACGGCGGTGTAGTCCGCGACCTGATACATGCTCTGACCGACGCCAACCTTCGCGGCAAAATGATAGACCGCGTCCACGCCTTCGAGCGCCCGTCGCACCGCGACCGGATCGCGCACATCGCCGACCTGCAGCTCGACGTCGGGATCGAGGTAGTCGGGCCGGCGCGCGTGCTCGCCGTGGACCTGCGAGGACAGGCAATCGAGCGCGCGCACCTCGTAGCCGTGTTGCAGAAGATTGTCCGCCAAATGGGAACCGATGAATCCGGCTCCGCCGGTGATTAAGATGCGTTTTGCCATAAAGCCATAAAGGGAATGCGTGCGGCGAACCGGCCGAGGTAACTTCGACACCGGGACGACCGCAGAACTTTCGGCCTAGTCGCGCGGCAGCTACAAAGGTTCCGCGCGGTCGAATTGCGATCGGCGGGCGCGACGTGGAATTTTTTGCGCGCATCCCACGTCGAACCTCATGCGGGCGGTGAGGCGTGGGCCGGCGTGCGCAGAGTGAAAATTGGTGGGAGCTCTGTCGTCCCGTGTCCGGCGATTCTCTTCCGGTGCTCCCCGGCACGCAGAGCGAAACTCGCGCGCGCCCAAATTTTCCTCCCGCGCGCGGTTCCGGCAACCGCCCCAGAAATCGACCCGCAATTTCCGGCGCGATTCGCGCGAACCCGGCGGGCGCGCGCCGGACTCAACAACTCACATGCCGCGGATCCAGTTGAAAGCCCTCACGCGCCTGCGCGGCGCCGCTCCCGCCAGCGGAGGAAACACTCGATGAAGCTCGTCATCTTTGGACTCACCATCAGCTCCTCCTGGGGCAATGGCCACGCCACGCTGTGGCGCGCGCTCTGCCGGGCGCTCGCCGCTCGCGGACATGACGTGACGTTTTTCGAGCAGGATCGCCCCTACTACGCCGCCCACCGCGATCTCCACGAGATGCCCGGCGGCCGCCTTGTCTTCTATGCCGCTTGGGAACAAGTGCGCCCAATCGCGGCGCGTGAACTCGCCGACGCCGACGCCGCGATTGTCACTTCCTACTGCGCCGACGCGCTCGCCGCGGCGGAGTTGCTGGGCGAAGCGAACGCGCTGCGCGTCTTCTACGATCTCGACACGCCGGTGACGCTCGACGCGTTGCAGACCGGGCGCGTCGATTACCTCGGCCCGAACGGACTCGCCGGCTACGACCTCGTGCTCAGTTACACGGGAGGCAGCGCGCTGGATGAACTCCACACGCGCCTGGGCGCGCGGCACGTCGCACCGCTTTACGGCAGCGTCGATCCCGACGTGCACCGCCCGGCCACGCCGCACGCGCGCTTCTTCGCGGATCTTTCCTACCTCGGCACCTACGCCGCCGACCGACAGGGGACGCTCGAGGCGCTCTTCATCGAGCCGGCGCGCTGTGCTCGCCATCGCCGCTTCCTCATCGGCGGCGCGCAATACCCGACGGACTTTCCGTGGCAGCCGAACATCTTCTTCGTGCAACACCTCGAACCGGCCCAACACCCTGCGTTCTTCTCGTCATCGCGGCTCACGCTCAACGTCACGCGCCGCGCCATGAAGGCGATGGGCTACTGTCCGAGCGGCCGGCTGTTTGAAGCGGCGGCCTGCGGCGCGCCCGTGGTGAGCGATTGGTGGGAAGGCCTCGACCAATTTTTTCATCCGGAAAAGGAAATCTTCGTGGCCCGCGGCCCCGAGGACGTTTTGCGCCTGCTCGATCTGAGCGATGCGGAACTCACGTTTGCGGGCCGGAGCGCGCGCGCACGCGTCCTCGCCGAACACACCGCCACGCATCGCGCCGCGGAACTGGAACAACTGCTCGACGAAGCGCGGCACGCGCCGCAGTTCGCGGGCACGGAGCGCTGAACCATGTGGGGCATCATTCCCGCCGCCGGCGCCGGCAGCCGCATCCAACCGCTCGCGTTCTCCAAGGAACTGCTGCCGGTCGGCAGCCGTTTCCAGGACGGCGTCGAACGACCCCGCGCCGTGAGTGAACACCTGGTGGAGCGCATGCTCCTCGCCGGCGCGAACAAACTCTGCTTCGTCATCTCACGCGAGAAGTCCGACATCCTTTCCTATTACGGCGGTCGCATCGGCGCGGCCGAGATCGCCTACGCCGTGCAACCCGAGCCGGCCGGATTGTGCGACGCGATCTTCCGCGCACTGCCGCTTATTGCCCGGGACGAGACCGTGCTCGTCGGCCTGCCCGATACGATTTGGTTCCCCGCGCACGGCTTTAACGAACTGCCGGACGACGTGCTGTCGTTTCTTCTCTTTCCCGTGGAGCAGCCGCAGTTTTTCGACGCGGTCGTGACGGACGACACAGGCTTCGTGGAGGAAATCCAAGTGAAGCAGCCCGCGCCGCGTTCGTCGTGGGTCTGGGGCGGCTTCAAGATGCCCGGCAGCGTGCTGCGTGAACTGCACGCGCTGTGGTGCGAGCCGGGGCGAGGCGACGAATATTTCGGCACGCTTGTGAATGCGTGGCTGGCGCGCGGCGGCGAGGCGGTCGGCGTTCGCGCCGGCGAAGCCTACGTCGATGTCGGCACGCTGCACGGTTATCGGGCGGCGCTGCAGTTGCTCGCCCAGCAGGAAAGTCCTGCCCCGCCTGTCTTCGAGGTCGGCGGAACGCGGGCCGCAGCGCCCGTTTTCCACCGCCGGGAAGCCCGGCTGCCAACCACGTCTTCCGAGCGCACCGTTGCATC
Source organism: Opitutus sp. (assembly GCA_013821985.1). GTDB lineage: Bacteria > Verrucomicrobiota > Verrucomicrobiia > Opitutales > Opitutaceae > Didemnitutus. The sequence goes on along the minus strand of PNJQ01000007.1, from coordinate 47,929 downwards.
CGCTCCTTGAGCCAAACCTGCCGGACGGAGACCGGCGCAACTTCCCTCCATGCTATGATCGAAGCCGTGATGTTTTGGAACGAACCGAACAACAAGTCGCACTGGGCGTTCGCCGAGCACGACCCGGAATGGCGTCAATTCGCCGCGATGGTGAATCTCGCCGCCGAGGCCGTCGCCGCGGAAAACCCCGCGCTGATGCGCGTGCTCGGCGGCATCTCGCCGATCGACCCACTGTTTATCCAGCGCATGCAACGCTTCGGTGTCCTGGAGCGCCTGAACGTCGTCGCCGTGCACGGATTCCCCCTCGATTGGAACCACTGGCAGCTCAACGAGTGGCCCGCCAAGATCGCCGAGATCGAAGCGGTGACGGATCTCCCGGTGTGGGTTTCCGAGGTCGGCATCTCAACATTCGGTGCCGAGGAAGTGCAGGTGTTCGGCCTCGAGCGCACGGCCGAGTTGCTCGGCGGCCGCGTGCCGCGCGTGCATTGGTATAGCCTGTTCGATTTGCCGAAGGCGTGGCCGGCAACCACCCGCCACAAGGAAGCGGAAGGCTCGTCCTACTACCGCCATTTCTACATGGGGCTCGTGCGCGAGGACGGCACCGAGAAGCCCGCTTACGGACAATTTCACCGCTTCACGCCCGAGCTGGGCATCTGTCAGTGGTTTCATTTCGAGGACCCGCGCCTCGATGAAGGCGTGCGCCGCTTGCGCGAGCTCGGCGTGCGCCATCTCCGCACCGGCCTGAGTTGGGCGGACAGCTTCCGACCGAACGCCGACGCCTGGTTCGACCGGCAAATGGAAGCGCTCGCCGAGTTCGATGTGACCGTGACGTTTTGTTTCACGCCCGAGCACCGCGGAATCGAACCGCATCACACGAGTCCGCCGCAATTCCTCGAGGAATACGCGGAGTTCTGCGCGCGCATGGTGCGCCGTTACGCGCCGGCCAGAGCCTCCGTCGCCAGCGAGCGCGACGCCCCGCTCGTGTTCACTGACTGAAAACTCAACCCACGAAAGCCATGTCCCGTCCACCCGCTCCTCCGCGTCACGATCACCGCCGCTCCACCCGCAAAGTCCGCGTCGCGCTCATCGGCGTGGGCAACTGCGCCTCCTCGCTTGTCCAAGGCGTTCACTTCTACCGTGACGCGCGCGACACCGACACCGTGCCGGGACTCATGAACGTGTCGCTCGGCGGCTATCACGTGCGCGACATCGAGTTCACCGCGGCCTTCGACATCGACCGCCACAAAGTCGGCCTCGATCTCGGTGAGGCGATCTACGCCGCGCCGAACAACACCTATCGCTTCGCCGACGTCCCGCGCCTCGGCGTCCCGGTGCATCGCGGCATGACGCACGACGGCCTCGGCAAATACCTCAGCCTGAAAATCGACAAGGCACCCGGCCCGACCGACGACATCATCAACATCCTCCGCCGCACCGAAACTGACGTCGTCGTTTCCTACCTGCCCGTCGGCTCCGAGATGGCGACGAAGTGGTATGTCGAGCAGGCACTCGAAGCCGGTTGCGGCTTCGTGAATTGCATCCCGGTGTTCATCGCCTCGCAGCCGTATTGGCAGCAGCGCTTCCGCGACCGCGGCCTGCCGATCATCGGCGACGACATCAAATCGCAGGTCGGCGCGACGATCACGCATCGCGCACTTGTGAATCTTTTCCGCGAACGCGGCGTGCGGCTCGACCGCACCTACCAGCTCAACTTCGGCGGCAACACGGATTTTCTGAACATGCTCGAACGCGAGCGGCTCGACTCGAAAAAGATTTCCAAGACCAACGCCGTCACCAGCCAGCTCGGCACGCCGATGAAAGCCGACGACGTGCACGTCGGCCCGAGCGATTTCGTGCCGTGGCTCGCCGACCAAAAGTGGTGCTACATCCACATGAACGGAACGACGTTCGGCAACGTGCCACTGAAGTGCGAGGTGAAGCTGGAAGTGTGGGACTCGCCCAACTCCGCGGGCGTCGTGATCGACGCCGTGCGCTGCATCAAGCTCGCCCTCGACCGCGGCATCGCCGGCCCACTGACCGGGCCGTCGAGCTACTTCATGAAGTCGCCGCCGGAACAGTTCACCGACCACGACGCGCGCGAGCGCACCGCCGCGTTCATCCGCGGCGAGGAGCCGGCGAGCGCCGCAACTCCTCCCGCGCCCGCGGGGGAAACCACGGTCGAGACCGACGGCGCCGTCGCTCCTTCGCTCTCCATTCACCCGTGAAACCCAGGTGGACGCGCTGGCCTGCCAGCCGAAGCCTCGGCGAAGGTTGGTCCCGCTGCGCGTCTGATCCGCGGCGGCAGCCCCGGCGGGCCGAGGGACCTGCCCGCCCACCCCACGGCAACGGGCCATGACGACTTTTCACCTCGTGCGTCACGCCGAGAAGATCGGCACCGATGTGCTCGCCGGCCGAACGCCCGGCGTTCACCTCAGCGACCGCGGGCGCGCGCAGGCGGAACGACTCGTGGCCTTGTTCGAACGGGCAGCGATTTCGCGCATTTTCAGCAGTCCACTCGAGCGCGCGCGGGAAACCGCGGCGCCGCTGGCGCGCGACAAAGGACTCGGGATCGACGTCGTGGACGGGTTCACGGAAATGGAACTTGGCGATTGGACGGGCCGCACGCCGGCGGAACTGGCAGCGGACGAGTGCTTCGCACGCTTTAACCGTTTCCGCAGCGGCACGCGCGCGCCGAACGGCGAGACGATGCTCGCCGTGCAGGCGCGCTTCGTCGGCGCGCTGCTCGATTGGCGGGACGAGTTGCCCAACCAATCGGTCATCGTCGTGTCGCACGCGGAACCGATCCGTGCGGCGCTGCTTTATTTCAGCGGCGCGCCGCTCGATGACTGGCAGCGTTTCGAGGTGTCGCTTGCCTCCGTCAGCACGCTCGAACTGTCCCGCGATTCCGCGCGTTTGACCCGCATCAATGTCACGGCGGCGTGAAGCGTATCGCCGCAGCCATCGCTTCGCGCGCGTTGCAGTGAATTCCTGTAGGAGCCTGCTCGCAGGCGACCGCGCACAATCGCCTGCAAGCGGGCTCCTAAAACTCGCGATAGCGCTTCCGGTCAGGTCGCGGCGGGCGAGTTCGCCGCGGCGAGTTCGGCGTCGAGGAGCGCTTCGTTCATTGCGATGCCCGCCTCGGCGCCTTCCGCCGCAGCCATGATCGCGAGGTGGATGCCGCCGCGCACATTGCCGGCGACGAAAAGGCCAGGAACGTTCGTCGCCGCCATCTGCTGGCAGCGGACGTTGCCGTCGTCATCGAATTCGCAGCCGAGCCGCTCGGGCAAAGTCGAGCGTTGCAGGCAATCTGAACAAAAAAATACGGCCGAGCACGCGAGCGCGTCGCGGTCCGCGAAAGTCAACCGCTGGAGTCGTTCGTGCCCTTCGGCGGCACGCACCTGGTTCTCGACCACCGCAATGCCGTTGCGCTCGAGTTCGACTTGCCGCTCTGCGTTCCAGTCCGGCCGACTATCGGCACAAACGGTCACGTCCCGGCTCCACGTCAGCAGCCCGAGCGCGAGCGACGCCGCAGAATCGTTCCGGCCGTAAACCACCAGCGGCTGGTCGCGATGCTCCCACCCGTCGCAATACGGACAATGATACACGCCGCGTCCGTAGAATTCCGTAAAGCCCGCGACTTCCGGCACGACATCCACCCGGCCGGTGGCGAGCAGCAGCAGCCGCGCGCGTTCAGTGGAGTTGTCGGACAGCTTCAATTCGAAGCCGCCGTCGCTCCGCTCGACGCCCGTGACAGGCAGGTCGCGAAATTTCACGCTCGGGTAACGCGCGATCTCATCGCGGCCCCACTTCCGCAGGTCCATCGGCGGCGCGCCGTCGCGCGTGAGGAAGCCGTGCAGCGCGCGCGAGGCGGCGTTACGAGGCTTGCCGGAGTCGAGCACGAGCACATCGCGCTGGCAGCGGCCGAGGATCAGCGCGGCGTTCAACCCCGCGGGTCCGGCTCCGATGATGATCACCTCATGCACGGCGCCGTTCGTCCTGTTCCCATTCGACGATCAATGTCGGACACAGCGGGTAGCGTCCGGAATTGTAGCCGTAGATCGTGAGCCCGCCCCGCGCGGCCGCCGCTTCCGGCACCGCGCAGCGAAAGCGCAGGCGGCCCTCGGTCTTGGCCAGCTCCGCCACGCGCCGCAGCGATTCATCCTCGAGCGCGACATTGACGAGGTAACCATAGGCGCCCTGCACGTCGTTGAGAAAACTCAGGCCGCCGCGCGCGTCGTGCGGGTGATTCGGCAAGAGCGCGCGGTGCAACGGCAGTCCGTTGAGGCTCAACTCGAAGCTCGTCGAATAAACGTGGCTGTCGGTCTGCGGGAAATCTTCGCGACACGCCGAGGCCTCGCAGAGCACGCGCAGGCGTCGTGCGGACGCGAGTCGCTGCAGTTCGCGGTCGTCGAAATTCCATTCGAAAAAGCCGTGTCCGCGTCCGCCGACGCGACAGGTTTTTGCCGCCTGCTCGCGGGTGGAGAGCGCCTGCGACCATTCGGCCGCGTCCCACCGGTCGGCATGGCGCCGCAGCACGAGCGTGCGGCCCCGCTCCTCGCGCTCGGGCAACGGTCCGGTCGTAACAAAATGCTGCACGAAGTTCGTCGCGACCGTCTCGCCTTCGCGCGTGATCGCCGCCACCCAGAGCGTGCAGAGCATCGGCTGGTCGGGTGCGATGAGCCGAATCGACTGCGCCGGCTCGACGCGATACTGCGGGAAGGGAATCGGCGCCCAGCCGCGCGCGAGTTCACCGTGCGCCGTGCCGAGCGTGTCAAAACCGCCGTATTGCCAGTGCAACGTCACGCCTTCGCGCGGACGACGCGAGAAGTGGGACGAGGACACGTCGATGCGAATCTCCGCGCCCGGGCTGACTTCGGCCATCGGCGGCGCATTGATCGGGAGCACGTCGCCCTGGTTGATGAACGTCGCGGGATAGCCGAGCTGCTTCCGCGTGCGGTCGTAGTTGAGCAGGCCGTTGTATTCCCATTCGACGTCCGTGAGCTGGGTGAAGATGTAGGCCGAGAGTGCGCCGTGGCGGCGGAGTTCGTTGGTGAGAAACTTGAACGTCCACGAAATGTCGCGATCGCCATCGAGTGCGCCCGAGCCGCCATACTCGGAATTGATCAGCGGCGCGTTCTTCTGCTGGTAACCCTCGACATAGTTGAACGCGGAGCCGCGGTAGCTTTGCGCCACGACGTTTTCGATGTGCGCCTTCGCCTTCTCGTAGTTGTCGATGTAGAAGTGCCAGGAATTGATGTCGGTATCGACGTGTCCGTAGGCCGCGAGGTGCTCCCAGGCCACGACGCTCATGTCCTCGATCAGCCGCGTGGGATCGAGGGCCTTGGCGAGTTGCCAGACTTTGTGGACCCATTGGAATGACTCGGAGTTCGCAATCTTCTCCTGCATCTCCGCGCGCGTGAGTTTCTGGCTGAGCGCAGGCGCGATGAATTTCATCAACTCATTCTGGCCGCCAAAGCCCCACGTCTCGTTGAAAATGCACCACGCGATGATCGATGGGTGGTTAAAGTCGCGCTGCATGCCCTCGATCAGCATCTCCTCGAAGCGACGGCGGCCAGTCGGCGTGTCGCCGCCTTCGCCGAAATTCGGGATGTCCTGCATCAGCAGCATGCCGACGGTGTCGGCGTGATAGAGCAGGAGCGGGTCGTCGAGCTTGATGTGGACACGCAGAAAATCGAAGCCGCTCTCGCGCGCGAACGCCACGTCGTCGCGATACGTCTGCGCATCGCGGGGGGTGTAGATGCCGTCGGGAAAATACGACTGATAAAGCGCGCCGCGCAGGTAGATCGGCTGATTGTTGAGATGCAGGATCGCGGGCGACTTGTCATCCCCGCCCGGCACGGGCGCGCTGTGAATCTTGCGCATGCCGAAGTAGCCGCGCACCACGTCTTCGAGGCCGCCGTGCTTGAGGCGAAAAATGACCCGGTAGAGTTTGGGCGCAGCCGGGTCCCAGAGGGTGAGCGGCGCGAGCTCCGCCGCCCCCTGCCCCACGCCGTCTGCGATCGGAAGCGTGATCTTGAAGCGTGGCGCGTCGGGCGGAATGATTTCCGCGGTAAGCGTTGTGCTCGCGCCGGTGTTGCAGCAATGCACCTCGAACTGGACGCTCGCGGTGTCGATGTTCGGCACGGCGCGAAAATGATCGATCGTCACTGCCGGCCGAGGTTCGACGAAGACCGTCTGCCAGATTCCGCTCGTCGGCATATACCAGCCCCATTGCTTGCCGACGGGCTGCTCCGAGTTGTCCATCGGATCCTCCACGCGGATAACGATGAGCGCGCGCGCCGGATCGGTTTGCGCGAGCGCGTCGGTGAGATCGAACTCGAGCGGCACGTAGCCGCCCTCGCGTTCGCCGACGAGCACGCCGTTGCACCACAGCGTCGTGAAAAAATCGGCGGCGCCGATTGTGAGAATCAGACGGCGGTTTTGCCAGACGGGCGTGGTCGGAATGACGAAGCTCCGCCGATACCAGCCGACCTCATAGCGCGGCGCCGCGCGATAGTTCTCCCGCGTCACCGCGACGGGATCGAGGAACACGCGCGTGGCGTAGTAGTTGTCATTGCCCGCCGCGTCGCCCTCGCCCCACGCCGCGAGCGATTCCCAGCAAAACGGCACGATGATCTGGTCGCGCCAGTCCGGTCCGTCCACGGCGAACCATTCCTCGTCCACGCCCGCGCGCTGGGCATCGAAGCGAAATTGCCACGGCCCGTTGAGATTCAACCAGTCAATGCCCTCGACCAGCCCGCGCTGGCGGTCAGGGCGCGGGTATTCGGGACGCGGAATGGGTGAGCGGAGGTCCATTACCGAGGACGGGGGACGGAAGACGGAAGCCGGGCGCGGGCATTGCGCACGGCGGCGCAGGTGGGCGTCGCTGTCCCCAGCGGCGCCATGAACGCGGCGCACGCGTCGCCCCTGTGGACAGCGGCGACCACCTTGGAACCGACTAGAGGAATTCCGCTCATGCCAGCGCTGCCTCGGTCGCTTGCGTGCGGGTCGCGCCGCTGATCTTCGAGAACAGCGTGAGCGCCTGGCCGACGACTTGGTCCATGTTGTAGTAGCGATACGTCGCGAGCCGGCCGACGAAGTGGACGTTTGGCGTGTCCTCGGCGAGCGCCTGATATTTCTTGTTGAGGGCGGCGTTGTCGGGCCGCGGGATCGGGTAATACGGATCGCCCTCCGCGCAGGGGAATTCGTAAACGATGCTCGTCGCCGCGTGTTCCTGCCCCGTGAGATACTTGAACTCCGTGCAGCGCGTGTAGGCGTATTCGTTCGGGTAATTGACGACCGGCGCGGATTGAAAAACCGGCTTGTGATGCGTCTCGTGTTTGAACTCGAGGCAGCGATACGGGAGTTCGCCGTAGCAATAGTCGAAGTATTGATCGACGGGGCCGGTAAAAATTAACGAGCCGTAAGCAACGTCATCGGCGATCTCGCGATAATCGCAGTTCAGCAGGACCTTGATGTTCGGGTGGTCGAGCATGTTGCCGAACATATGCGTGAACCCGCGCGCGGGCATCGCCTGGTATTTGTCCGTGAAGTAGCGGTCGTCGCGGTTGAACCGCACTGGCACGCGCGCGGTGACCTGCGCGTCGAGTTCGGAAGGATCGAGCGCCCACTGCTTGCGCGTGTAGTGGCGGAAGAATTTCTCATAGAGGTCGCGGCCGACCGTCGAGATGACGACATCCTCGGAAGTGAGGATCTCGGATTTCTTTTCCGCGACGGACGCGAGGTATTCCTTCATCCCCTGCGGATCGAGCTGAAGGCCGTAGAGCTCGTTGACCGTATCGAGATTGATCGGGATCGGCAGGAGCCGGCCATCCACGCACGCGCGGACGCGATGCTGGTATTGGCGCCATTCGGTGAACCGACTCAGGTAGCTGAAGATGTCCCAGGAATTCGTGTGGAAAATGTGCGGACCGTAGCGGTGAATGAGAATCCCCGCGGCGTCGTGACAGTCGTAGGCGTTGCCTCCGATGTGATTTCGCCGGTCGCAGATCAGGACTTTTTTGTTGAGGCCGCGCGCGAGGCGCTCCGCGAGCACGCTGCCCGCGAAGCCCGCGCCGACGATAAGGTAATCAAACATGGTGGCGCCTTTCCCCCACGGCGGAGGCCTGTGCGACGACGGTTTCCACGTTCTGCTCGCGCGCGTGGACCGCCGCGATGAGGTGCTCGTCCATGCGAGCGGCGATCGCGTCCCAGGTGTTTTGCGCGCACAGCGCCAGCCCGCGGCGGATGCGCAGGCGGCTCGGCCGGCGACACTCCTCGCGGCATTGCCGGATGAATTCCGCATGAGACGACGCGACGCGCGACACGCCGGCGAAGTTCGACTTCACCTCGTTGATTGCGGTGGAGACGACGGGGCGGCCCGTCGCCATGTATTCGAGCGCCTTGGTCGGATTGATGTATTCGGTCGCTTCGTTCAGCGCGAAGGGCATCAGGCACACGGCCCAGCCTTTCGTGATGGCCGGCAGGTCCGCGTAATCACGCCGGCCGATCCAGTGCAGGTTTTTCGCGCGCGGGAAATCCGCCGGATCGACCTTCGCGTGCGGACCCACCATTGCGATCGAGCACTCCGGCAGCGCGGCGGCGAGCTGCGCGAGCAGAAGGTAATCGATCCGCTCATCGATCACGCCGAAGTAGCCGAGCACTTTGCCGGGCAACGCGGCGATTTGTGGATCGACGGGAAGTTCCGAGGAGCGGGCCGTCCCAAAATGCGCAAGATCGACGCCGGTGCCGTAGAAGTGCGTGTTGCGATTATGCGGCAGTCGTTTTTCGCGCATGCGGCGGCCCCCGCAAAACACGACGTCGGCGCGGCGGATCAGCTCGAGTTCGCGCACCGCGAGTTGCGGCGGCGCACCGCGAAACTGCGCCAGCTCATCCATGCAATCGTAAACGATGGCGCGCTCGCCGCAGTGGCCGGCGAAGGCGGTTACGGCCATCGGGTCGTTGAACCACAGGATCGGGTGATCGAAGCGCCCGAGGTCGCCGCGGCGAAAGGTTTCCAACAGGCGCCGGCGCTCCGCATCGATGAACGCTCCATCGCTCCACCGCGCCGCAGGCAAAAGCATCTGCAGGACGGTGACATTCGGATGACCCGCCGGCGTGTAACCGCGCAGCGTGCTGTGCGCGACGGGACTGCAGTGGCACTCGACAAACAGCACCGGGTGCGTCGCGGCGAGCCGGGAGAGAAATTGTTGCGGACGCTGCCACACACCGTCCCAGCCGAGGTGGCAGAAGGCGATGAGCGGAGCATTTTCCGCCGGCACCGGAGCGGAGCCGGGTGAACGCGGCGCGGGCGCGGCGCGGAAGGACGGGAGGGAGGTGGGGTAAGTGGGGTGACGGGCGGTGGAGATCAGATTCGATGGTGGGACAGACATGGGAGGTGGGTTCATTCGTGGGTGGGACGCGGCCGGGCGAAGTCGGGCCGGCGCGCCGCGGGCAGGCGCGCGCCGAAAAAAACGCTCCGCGTGGAACGGAGCGCTTCGCACGGGGCGATGCTACGGGTCGGGATCGGGAAGTTGGAAATGGGTGGGAGACATCGCGGAAAAAAATCAAACACAACGACCTGCCCGAACGGCGGCGCCGAGCAGCCCGCGACTATAACGCGGGAAGATTCACCCGCCAATGGGGTGCGGCCGGGGGAATGGCATGGGGCGCAGTCCGACCCGAATTTCCGGAAGCGCCGGGCCGGTGCCGAAAATATCCGGCCCGGAAAATTCGGTCGCCACGAGCGACGCATTCGGGCGCAGCCGACGCTGCGCGCGAGCGTGAAGCGCAGGCACTCCCGGCGGCGGATACGCGGCGCAACCGGCCGCGCCGCCCCGCCACCGACACCGCCCCGCCGGCCGCGAATCGGCTCCTGCCGGCGTCCGCCACCCTCGGCGCGGAGACCTTCCGATGCGGCTTCACCCAGCACGCCCGATTTCGCGCGACGATGCCGCTGGTTATGTTCGCGCCATCAAACCCTTCAACTCAACCCGCCCGAACATGCATCACGAACCCACACCCGAACTTCAAATGTGCATCGACCAGTGCTCGAACTGTCACGATGTCTGCCTGCGCGACGCCACCACGCACTGCCTCGAAATGGGCGGAGAGCACGCCCGGCCCGAGCACATCAAACTCATGTTGGACTGCGCACAGATTTGCCAGACGGCGGCCGATTTCATGCTCCGGGGCTCGCCGCGCCACACGCTGCTCTGCGAGACGTGCGCCCAAATCTGCGAAGCCTGCGCCGAGGACTGCGAGCGCATCGGCGACATGACCGAGTGCATCGAGGCCTGCCGCGCGTGCGCCGATTCGTGCCGCGAAATGGCGCACCTTGAATCGTCACGTTAACCGATAACCCACTGCCCTCATGGCTCAACGCTCCTGCGCTCGCGAAGCGGGTTCGCCCGCGGTGCTCTCGCGCATCATCGTGCCCGGCAATCAAGGCACGAAGGTCGTCCGCGCCGTCACCATTCTCAAGCCGGCGTCCGAACTCTACGCGTTTTGGCGCAACGTGGAAAATCTGCCGCGCATCATCCGGCACCCCGTCACGATCGTCGCCCGCAATGAAAACGAGTCGCACTGGTCGGTCACCGCCCCCGGCGACGCGCGGGTCGAATGGGATTCGCTCATCATCAACGACGAGCGCGACCGGCTCATCGCGTGGCGATCGCGCGAGGGCGCGGAAATTCCGAACGCCGGCTCCGTGCGCTTCGAACCCGCCCCGGGCGATGAAGGCACGGAGGTCACGATCGCCCTCGAATACGATGCGCCGGGCGGACGTGTGGGCGATTTCCTCGCCAAACTCACGGGCAAGGAACCCGCGCAGCAGGTCGCCGACACCCTGCGGCGCTTCAAGGCGCTGATGGAGGTCGGCGAGTTTCCCACCACCGACGGACAATCCACCGGTCGGCCGCAGCGCCGGAAAAAATCAAAGGAGAAAATCAATTCATGAAAGCCGTCTGCTGGATGGGGAAGAAACAAATGGAAGTGCAGGAAGTCCCGGATCCGCGCCTCCTCAACCCGCGCGATGCCATCGTGCGGATCACCTCAACCGCAATCTGCGGCTCCGACCTTCATCTCTACAACGGTTATGTGCCGTCGCTGGAAAAGGGCGACATCATGGGCCACGAGTTCATGGGCGAGATCGTCGAAGTGGGGCCGGCGGTGAAGGAACGTCGCGTCGGCGATCGCGTCGTGGTGCCATTCGCCATCGGCTGCGGCGGGTGCGCGCACTGCCGGCGCCAGCAATGGTCGGCGTGCGACAACACCAACCCGAATGCGGGCATGCAGGAGGTGCTCTATGGCGCGTCCGGCGCGGGCATGTTCGGCTATTCCCACCTGATGGGCGGCTACGCGGGCGGGCAGGCGCAATTCGCGCGCGTGCCACTGGCGGACGTGAACTCGATCAGGATCGAACACGACCTGCCGGACGAGAAGGTGCTGTTTCTCTCCGATATTTTCCCCACCGGCTACATGGCCGCGGAGAATTGCAACATCCGTCCCGGCGAATCCACCGTCGCCGTCTGGGGCTGCGGTCCGGTCGGTCAGTTCGCGATCCGCAGCGCGTTCCTGCTCGGCGCCGCGAAAGTTTATGCAATCGACTCCGTGCCCGAGCGGCTGCGCATGGCGGAAGCCGCTGGTGCCATTACGCTCGACGACGCCGACGAGGACATTCACGAGCGGCTGATCGCGATGACCGGCGGCCGCGGTCCGGATGCCTGCATCGACGCGGTCGGCATGGAGGCGCACGGCTCGGCCTACGACAAGGTGAAGCAAACCGCGAAACTCGAGAACGATCGTCCGTTCGTGCTGCGCCAGGCGATGCGCACCGTTCGCAAGGGGGGCACGCTTTCCATTCCCGGGGTCTATTCGGGCTTCATTGACAAGGTCCCGTTCGGCGCGGTCTTCGGCAAAGGCGTCACGCTGAAAATGGGCCAAACCCACGTGCAACGCTACATGGCGCCCCTGCTGCAGCTGGTGGTCGAGGGCAAGATCGACCCGTCGTTCGTCGTTACGCACCGCCTCCCGCTCTCGCAGGCGCCCCTGGCCTACGACAAGTTCTGCAACAAGGAGGACGGGTTCATCAAAGTGGTGCTCGATCCCGCCGCCTGACGGCGCCCCTCCGACTAATAATTGGTTGAGTCTCCCTATAAATATCAGAAGATCGGGGCGTGGCTCCCCGCAAAAAGGTCTCGCAACAGAAGATCGCGAAGGATCTCGGCGTCTCGCAGGCGCTGGTTTCGCTCGCCTTGAACGGACGGAAGGACGGCATCGGACCCGACACCTACAAGAAGATCTGGGAACACGCGATCGGTCTCGGCTACCAGCCGAAGGGCATGAAATTCGAACAGTCGCCGCGCGAGGCGCGCCAGCGACAGGTCGGCTTTATCCTGCGATCCGGGCTGAACATTCACACGCAAGGCAGTTACTTCAGCCACGTGCTGCACGGCATGCATTCGGCGCTCGCGGAGCGCGGCTTTGCGGCGGTGTTTCTCGGCGCAGAGGACTCACTCAACAAGGAACGGTTGCGGCAGTTTTTTCACACCGGTCACGCGCTGCAGGGCATCGTGCTCTTCGGCGAGGTCGGCGCCGGATTTCTTAATCAACTCCGGCAGCTCGAAAAGCGCATCGTGGCCGTTTCGGCGCGCCACACCGGCCTGTGCCACTCCGTCGTCGGCAACGAGCCGCAGGCCCTTGAAGCGGTCGTCGCCCACCTCAAATCGCTCGGTCACACCCGTATCGGCTGGCTCGGCGGCAACGTGGGGCTCGGACGGCACGAGGCGCGGCATCAGGCTTATCGCGCCGGGCTCAAGCTGGCGGGCCTGGAACCCGACCCACGTTATGCCGCCTTTCTCAAACAGGGCGATCGCGCCGAGGGCGCCGAGGCGATCCTGCAACTCCTGCCGCTCGCGCGGCGGAAGGATTTTCCGACGGCCTTCCTGACTTACAACATTCACATGGCAGCCGGCGCCGTCCAGGCGCTGTTGCGCGCGGGCTGGAAAGTGCCGGCCGACCTCAGCATCGCAGCGGCGGATTTCTCCCCTCTCGCCCTGCAGGAGTCGCCCAAAATCACGGCCGCCGGCAGCGAAGCCGAAAAGCTCGGCCGCGCCGCCGCGAAGCTCGTCATCGATTCGACCGGCAGCGACGACGAGAGCTTCCACGACCTGATCCTCCCGTCGCAGCTGTTCGTCGGCGAGTCCACCGGACCCGCTCCGGCCGGCGCGGGCCGCTGAAGTTTTCCGCTTCCCCGGTCCTTTTTGCTTGGCGGCTTATAATTATTAGCCAATAACTGACGGCCCCGCCTCACCCCATGACTGTTTACGACTACGCCGTCCTTGGATTCTACTTCGCCTTCATGCTGGTCATCAGCTGGGTGTTTCGGAAGTTCATCACCAACGTCAGCGACTACTTCCGGAGCGGCGGGCAGGTGCTGTGGTGGATGGCCGGTGGGTCGGCGTTCATGGTCTCGTTCAGCGCCTGGACGTTCACCGGGGCCGCGAGCCGCGCTTATTCAGACGGCTGGCCGATCATGGTCATCTATCTCGCCAACGCGATCGGCTTCTTCGCGAACGCCGCCTACTTCGGACCGAAGCTGCGCCAGCTTCGCGTCATCACCTCGATGGAGGCCGTGCGCCAGCGCTTCGGCCGCGTGAGCGAGCAGACGTTCACGTGGGTCACCCTGCCCCTGCAGATGCTGACGGCGGGCATCTGGCTCTATGGCCTCGGCGTCTTTTTCTCCGCGGCGTTCAACATCGACGTCGAACTCACCATCATCGTCACCGGCATCTGCGTGCTCTTCATCTCATTGGTCGGCGGGAGCTGGGCCGTGATCGCGAGCGACTTCATCCAAGTCCTCATCTTGATGCCGGTCACCGTAGTCGCGACCTTTCTGGCGGTGGCGCACGTCGGCGGCTGGACACCGATGGTCGAGAAACTTTCCACGACGTCCCTGAACCTGCAGAAGCTCGCGACCGATGATTTCCTCCTCTTCTGGTGCGTCGCGATCCTGCTGAAACAATTTCTCTCGACGAACAACATCGCCGACGCGTCGCGCTACTTGTGCGTCAAAGACAGCAAACACGCGCGCAAGGCGGCCTTGCTGGCCGGCACGCTCTTTCTCTTCGGCATCGTGATCTGGTTTCTTCCGCCGATGGCGGCGACCATCTCGCATCCGGATCTCGCAGCGACTTTTCCGAAACTCAAGGAGCCGGCGGAGGGATCGTTCTTCGCTATCGCACAGGCCACCTTCCCGGTCGGCATGGTCGGCCTGCTCGTGAGCGGCATCTTTGCGGCCACCATGTCGTCGATGGATGCGGGACTGAACAAGAACGCGGGCGTCTTCATCAAGAATTTCTACCAACCGATTCTTCGTCCTGGCGCCCCGGACCGTGAACTCCTGAAGGCCGGCAAGGTCACCACCGTCGTGCTGGGCCTCGTCGTGGTCTCCGTCGCGCTGTTCTACAGCAGCATCAAGAACCTCACGCTGTTCGAGCTGATGGTGAAATTCCAGATCCTCGTCTCGATGCCCTACATCGTGCCGCTCGTGCTGGGCCTGATCATCAAGCGCACGCCGGCCTGGTCCGGCTGGTCCACGGTCATCGTGTGCTTTGTCGTCAGCTTCCTGACCGATCGCTACCTGAACATCGCGTGGGCCGCGCAGAAATTCGGCATGATCGATGACGTGACCCATTGGGAACGCCAGAATTGGGAGCAAGGCATCGGCGTCTTCACGATCCTCGGGGCGGGCATCGTCTGGTTCCTCTTCACCAAGCTTTTCTACCGCTACGAAACTCCGGCCAACAAAGCCGCGATCGAACTCTACTGCACCAATCTCGCCACGCCCGTCGATTACGCGAAGGAGGAAACCGCCGTCGCCACCGACGACAAGCAATCCTGGCTCATCGGCTGGCTGTGTCTGCCCTACGGTGCCGTCGTCGTGCTCATGGCGCTCATCCCCAACGCGCCGCTCGGCCGCCTCGCCTTCGTCTTTTGCGGCGGATGCGTGATGCTCATTGGCGGTTTGCTGGTCCGGCAGGCGCGGGCGAAAACATGAGCGCTCCTTCGTTCCACCTCTCCGGCCGCCGCGCCCTCGTCACCGGTTCTTCGCAAGGCATCGGCTTCGCCCTCGCCCGCGCCCTCGCGGCCGCCGGCGCCCACGTGCTGCTCAATGGCCGCGATGCCGCGAAACTCGACCGCGCCGTCGCGGCGCTGCGCGCGGACGGATTCTCCGCCGAAGCGCGCTGCTTCGACGTGACCGACGAATCCGCCGTCCTTGCCGCCACTCCGCAACTGGGCGTCGTCGACGTCCTCGTCAACAACACCGGCATTCACCGCCGCGGCCCGCTCGCGACCATGTCGCTGGCGGATTGGGACGCGGTGCTGAAGACGAATCTCACCAGCGCCTTCCTCGTGTCGCGGGCCGTCGCGCCCGGCATGATCGAGCGCGGCGCGGGCAAGATCATCAACGTCTGCTCGCTGATGAGCGATCTCGCGCGGCCGACCACCGGCAATTACGCCGCCGCGAAGGGTGGCCTCAAGATGCTCACGCGCGCGATGTGCGCCGAATGGGCCAAGCACAACGTGCAGGTCAACGGCCTCGCGCCGGGCTACATTCTCACCGAAATGACCCAGCCGCTGGCCGCCGATCCGAAATTCGACGGCTGGATCAAGAGTCGCACGCCGGCCGGTCGCTGGGGCTCCGCGGACGATCTCACCGGCGCGTGCGTGTTCCTGGCGTCGCCCGCCGCCGATTTCGTGAACGGACAAATCCTCACCGTGGACGGCGGCCTCAGCGCCGTCATTTGAAATGACCCACCGCGGCCAACTCATCCTGCTTCCGCAAAATCGCATCTGGCGCACCTACACTGGCGGCGCGACGCTCGACCGCATCGCCGGCAAAGCGCAGCCGGAAGATACGCATTACGCGGAGGATTGGATCGGTTCGGTGACGCGCTCGGTCATCCCGGGTCGCGAACACATCAACGAAGGCGTGTCGCCCGTCGTCGTGGGCGGCGAAACGCACGACTTTCGCGCGCTGATCGATTCCGACCCGGAGTATTTCCTCGGCGCCGCCCACCTCGCGAAGCACGGCCGGTCGCCGATGCTGCTGGTGAAGTTCCTCGATTCCGCGATCCGGCTGCATTTCCAGTGTCATCCGTCGCGGGAATTCGCGCAGCAGTTCCTCAATTCCCCCAGCGGCAAGACCGAAGCCTACCACATTCTCGGCGTGCGCGACGGAATCACCGAACCCTATTTCTACATGGGTTTCCAAAACCCGCCCTCGCCCGCCGAGTTGAAGCACATGATCGAGACGCAGGACGTCGCGGCGATGGAGCGTTGCTTTGAAAAAATCATCGTGCAGCCGGGAGACACGTTCCTGATCCCCGGCGGCTTTCCGCACGCGCTGGGCGAAGGCGTGTTCATGATCGAAATCCAGGAGCCGACGGATTTCGCGGTGCGCTACGAGTTCGACCGCGGCGGTTACGTGCTGCCGGAGGCGGCGCGCTTCATGAATCGCGGCCTGGATTTCGCGCTCTCGCTGATCAACTTCAACCGCTACCCACGCGAGGTGATCGAGCGCGACTACCGCTGCCGGCCGCAGGCGCGCCGCGCCCTGAGCGAACTCTCGTGGCAGGAAACGCTCATTGGCCCCGCCCAGACGCCGTGCTTCCGCGTCTGCAAGACCCAGCTGCGCGACACGGTCACGAAAACCGAGGACTCGTTCTACCTCGGCATCGTCACCGACGGCGCGTGCACCCTCGACGTGAACGGTCGCCTGCACCACCTGAAGCGCTACGACAAATTTTTCTGTCCCGCCGGCCTCGGCCCGGTGCTCTTCGAGCCCGAACCTCACGCCGCCATCCTCGAGTGCTATCCGCCCAATTGAGATGAAACGTCCGACCATTTTTGCCGCCCTTACCGCGCAGGAACTGCGCGAATTCCTCCCCGCCGCACGCCTCATCGAGGTCCGCACGCTCGCCGCCCGCTTCGAGCATCAGGACCCCACCGCAGGCGACGCCGCCGCGTTCCATCGTGCGCTCGCCGCGGCGAATTCCGAGATCCTGCTCGCGTGCTGGAAGACGCCGCCGCTGCCGGATGTGCTCCCGCCGAACCTGCGCTACGTCTGCTACCTCGCGGGCTCGGTGAAGCGCCTCGTGACGCGCGACCACATTGCGCGCGGACTCATCGTGACGAACTGGGGCGGCTCCATCAGCCGCATCGTCGCCGAGTGGGCGCTGTTCCACATCTTCTCGTGCCTGCGCCGCGCGACTTACTGGACACTCGCGATGCACCGCGAAAGCGCGTGGAAAGACAACGGCACGGAAACCGCCTCGCTTTTTGGCCGCACCGTGGGCTTGCACGGTTTCGGTCAGGTGGCGCGCGAATTGGTCCGCCTGCTGCAACCATTCGGCTGTCAGATCACCGCGTTCGCGCCGGACGTCGATGCCGCCGCCGAGCGTGAGTTCGGCGTGAAACCTTCGCCGTCACTCGAGGCGCTGTTCGCCGACAACGATATCGTCGTCGAACTCGCGCCGCTCATTCCCGAAACCACCGGCTGCGTCACGGAAAAGCACCTGCGCCTCATCCGTCCCGGCGGTGTCTTCGTCAACGTCGGTCGCGGTGCGGTGGTTGATGAGGCCGCGCTGCTCCGCGTCGCCCAGGAAGGCAAAATCATGGTCGGCCTCGACGTCTTTACCGTGGAGCCGCTGCCGGCCGACTCCGGCTTCCGCGGTCTGCCGAATGTCACGCTCACGCCGCACCTGGCCGGTCCGACGACCGACCGCCGCCGCGACGCGGGAGATTTTGCGCTCGCGAACTTGCGCGCCTATGTTGCCAGCCAGCCCCTGCAAGCGCTGATCGACCTGCGCACATTCGACACCAGCACCTGATCGGATTTTGTGACATCGCCCGCTAGCTACCTCCACTGGCAAAACGCCGCCCGCGGCCTGCTCGAGCCGCTCGCCGCATTGATGCATCCGGACCGGGCCGACCTCGACATCCACGGCGCGCCGTCGGACCACGATAGGCAGGCGGACCGGCTCGAATCTTTCGCGCGTCCGCTGACGCTGGCGGCGTTCTGGCTGCAGTCGGTCCCACGCCCCGAGGACATCGCGCTGCGCACGCGTCTCGCCGGCTGGTTTCGCCGTGCGCTCGTGCTCGGCACCGACCCTTCGTCACCGCATTACTGGGGACCGGATGCGAGCTACCATCAGCACCATGTTGAGATGGGGCTCGCCGCGATCGCGCTGCAGCTCGCACCCCGCGAACTGTGGGAACCACTCTCGCCCGACGAGCGCGCGCAGGTGCTCCGCTGGTTCGCGACGTGTCGCGGCGGCGGCATCGTGAACAACAACCACCTGTTCATGTCGGTGCACATCCTCGAATTCCTCGGGCAACAAGGCGCCGCGCACCGCACCGATCGCGCCGTCATCGCCGCGCACCTTAATCAACTCGAGACGATGCACCGCGGCGGCGGTTGGTTCGAGGACGGCATCAACCAGGCCTACGATCACTACAACGCCTACGCGTTCCACTTCTACGGCCTGATGTGGGCGCACCTCCACAGTTCGACTTCGCTCACCGCAGGCGGCGCGCGCGACACGAACCGGGCGCAACGCTGGCGCGACTGGGCGCGGCTCTTCGTCGCCGATTACCAGCACTTCTTCGCGGCGAGCGGCGAACATCCGGCCTTCGGCCGCTCGATCACCTATCGCTTCAACTGCCTCAACGTCTTCGGCCTCGCCCTCGCGGAAAATTGCACCGACGTCGCGCCCGGCCTGCTGCGCCGACTTTGCACGCGCAACCTCGACTTCTTCCTCTCCCGCCCGATCTACAACGACCAAGGTGCACTCGCCCCGGGCTTCACCGACGTCTTTCCAAAAATCATCGAGCCCTACTCCGCACCCGCCTCCCCGTATTGGGCCGCGAAGGGATTCACGCCGCTCCTTCTTCCTCCGACGCATCCATTTTGGACCGACGCCGAGCAACCGCTCCCGGCCGAGCGCGACGCCGGATTCGTGCGCGTCATGCCCGCGCCCGGCCTGGTCACGCGCAGTACCGGCGACGGAGAAATCGAGATCCTCAACGCCGGCTCGATGGTCGGCAACACGCAGCTCCGCTACGGCGCGTGGAAATGGTCCAAGCTCAGCTACCGCACCGGCACGCATTTCACCTACGCGTTTCCGGAAATCTCGAACGTCTCCTTCGACAGTGCGCTCACGCAACAACTCGACGATGGCCGCATTTTCGGCCGCCATTCGACGGTCGCCGTCGAACTCGCCGACGACCACCTCGGCTACAGCTACAATCTCGGTTTTAAGACCGGCCAGGTGAACACGTCTGTCGAGACGTTCGTTTTCTGGCGCGCCGGCTGGCTCCTGCATGTTCATCATGTCGAACCGCGCCAACCCGTCGTGCTGCGCCTCGGCGGTTTCGCGCTGCCGTTGCGCACGCCGCAGTTGGAACGCGCTGACTTCGATGCATTCGCCGCCGACGGCCGCGGCACCACGCTCCAAGCTCTCCTCGGTCCGCTCACCGCCGACTGGGAAACGCGCCTCGACGACACCACCGAGCGCCGCCACGTCGCCGCGCCGTATCACGTCACACCGCTCCTGAAAACCCCGCGCCTTGCCACGAACGAACCGCTCGCGCTCGCTGCCCTCTCTTGGGCCGGCGCTGATCGCGCCGCGGCGGCGCCGTGGCGCATCGTCTCGGGCACCGCCGGCCGCTGGCACCTCAATCATCCGATGCTCGGCGATTGGAAAATTTCCCATTGGTCGCTGCCGGCGCTCTCACCGAACTTGTAACGTATTATATTACAATGCGCCTCAGCCGACTTGCCCTCCAGCTTTGTTCCGCCGTCGTTATTCTGGCGGGCGCGGTGACCGCTTGGTCCGCGAAGGACGCTGCGCTGGTTGTTCCGGCAGTCGCGCCGCGCACCAACATTCTCGCCGGCCGCCACGACGCCTTCCGCGCCTACGGCACGACCGGCGAAGGCGCGGCGGCGTTCGCGAAGCTCAAAGCCGACCTCGACCGCGACTGGCTCGCGATGCCGTTCCCCGCCGAGCCCGTCACCTACGGCGATCCGACGCCGTCGAAACGTGACTCCGCCAAAGCCGACCGGTGGCGCGCCGTGCAGGACACGTGCGGCCGCATCACCGGTGTCGCCGAGGCTGCGACGCTTTGCTGGATCGTCACGGGTGAGGAAAAGTATCTCGCGAAGGCGAAGGAAATTCTTCTCGGCGTCTCGCGCTGGCATTTCGCGCCCGACTGGCAATCCGGCCCGGTCGTCGGCGCGACCGACATTTATTACAACGACGAAGCGCACTTCCGGCTCTGGCGGAAGCTTCCGCTCGTTTACGATCAAGTCCGCGCGCACCTCACGCCGGACGAAAAGAAAATTGTCCTCGACCACTTCCGCGAGCGCGGCCGTCGCTCCGCCGAATGGATCGAGCGCGAGGGCAACATTTCCAAAATCACGCGCAACTCGATCGTCGCCGATCTGTCGTCGCATCCGGTCCGCTTCATGCCGATGACCGGGCTGACCGCGCTCGCGCTGTGGGACGATCTGCCCGAGGCGCGCGAGTGGTGGGCCTTCGCCTACAAGTTCTATCGCGACCAGTTCAGCCCGTGGGGCGGCGACGACGGCGGCTGGGCCGAAGGCAGCGCGTATTGGCGCGGCACGTTCGAACACGCGGCATTCCAGGATGCGCTGCTCGCCCTCGACGACCCGCTCGCCTACGCCTCGTCGTTCTGGAAAAACTCGCCGCTCTTCGCGCTCTACAACGTCCAGCCGTATCTGCACACGACCTTCGGCGACACCTCCAATGCCGGTCGCTTCAACCTCGAGCCCGCGGTCGCCGACTACATGGAACACGTCGCGCGCGTGCAGCAAAACGGTTTCTTCCGCGCCTACGCCGAACTTTGCACCGACCAGCGCACGCGCCCGATCGACAAGGGCCTCGAGGACCTCAGCCGCACCTATCCGACCGCCGCCGAGTTTCTCGTGCGCAACTTCATCGCCTCCGCGTTTCCGCTCCCGCCGACGCGCCTCCTGAACGAATTACCGCCCCACCGCCACTTCGCCGATGTCGGCTGGGTGTCGCTGCACAGCGCGCTGGGCCGTCCGGCCGACGACATCCACGTCACCTTCAAATCGTCGCCTTACGGCTCGTTCAGCCACAGCCACGCCGACCAAAATAGTTTTATCCTGAACGCCTACGGCGAAGGCCTCGCGATCAACTCCGCCTACCGCGAATTCCACAACTCGCCCCATCACGCCCAGTGGACGCGGCAGACGATTTCGAAGAACGCGCTGCTCATCGACGGTCTCGGTCAAAAGGCGCAGAGCAAAGCCGCGACGGGCAGGATCACGCGCTACCAAACCGGCGAGCGCTACGTCCTCACCACCGGCGACGCGACGAAAGCCTACGCAACCACGCAGCCAAAGGGACGTGTCAAACGCGTGACCCGCGACTTGGTCTTCGTGGACAAGCGCTACGTCGTGTTGCGCGACCGCGTGGAGCTCACGACCTCGGCCAAGCTTTCGTGGCTGCTTCATGCCGAGCGCGCGCTGGCGTGGGACGGCGCGACGAACACGGCCTTCATTCGCGGTGAATCCGCCACGCTCACCACGCGTCTCGCGTTGCCCGGCGCCGACTGGACGGGCCGTGTGACCGATCACTTCCCGGTGCCGGTGGACCCGAAATACGCGCGCGGTGAAATCACCGGCTCCTACCTGACCGGTAAATGGCACGATCAGCAGCACCTGACGCTCGAGAGCCAGGATGCCGCCACGTCCTTCACCGTGTGGAGCGTGCTTTGGCCCGAGCGCAACGGCACCGCGCCGGTGGAGCTCCAGATCGCTTCCACTGGCGACGCGTTCATCGTCACGCGCCCCGACGGACGCACGGACACTTTTTTGCTCACTGATGACACGTTCGATCTTCGCTAACATCGCGGCGACGCTTTCGTTGACGACTGCCGCTTTCGCGCTTCCCCCCTTCCAACTCAACGAGGCCGACCTCGCGCGACTCGCCGCCGAAGCGCCATCGGCGCTGCGCGCGAAAATCGAGACCGTCGCCGACAAGCCGCTGCCCTCGCCCGGCGGCGATCCGCGCAACTATGTCAGCTACGCGCGTTATTATTGGCCGAATCCGGACCAGCCCGACGGCCTGCCGTTCGTCAGTCGCGACGGCCAACACAATCACGAGCAAGTCGCCCGCGGTGACCGTCACCGGATCGGGCGCTTCTGCGAGAATGTCGCGCGACTCGCCGCCGCCTGGCATCTGCGCCGCGACGAAGCCGCGGCGCGCCGAGCCGGCGAGTGGTTGCGCGCGTGGTTCGTCACGCCCGCGACGCGCATGAATCCGCATCTCGACTACGCCCAGGTGCGACTCGGCCACCACGGCAACCGCGGCAACGCCTCCGGTGTGCTCGATTCGCGCGACCTCGCGCTCGTGGTCGATGCATTGCGCTTGCTGGACGATGCGCCCGCGCTCACCACGCCCGAACGCGAAGCGGTGCGCACGTGGTTCGGCGAATTTCTGAACTGGCTCGAAACGGCGCCCACCGCGCGCGCCGAGCGAGCCGCGAAGAACAACCACGGCTCGTGGTTCTTCGCGCAGGCGATTCCGATCGCGCGCTTCGCGGGGCGTGACGACCTCGCGCGGCAACTTTGCGAGGAAGCGAAGATTTTGATCGCCCACCAGATCCGGCCCGACGGTGCGCAGCCCGACGAAATTCGTCGCGTGGACGGTCTGGGCTACAGCCGCTTCAACCTTGAGGCGCACGCCGTCATCGCGCGCCATGCCGCGGCCTACGGCATCGATCTCTGGAACTACGTTGCGCCAAACGGCGCCAGCCTGCGCGTCGCACTCGAATTTCTGCGCCCCTACAACGCCGCGCCGGAAAAGTGGCCCCACTCACAACGCGAAAAACTCCCCGCCGGGTTCCTCGATGCGCTGTTGCGTGAGGCCGGCCTCCTCGAACCGTCCCGCTCATGAAATGTTTCGCCGTTGCCCTGATGTCGCTGGCGATTGCCGCGACCCACGCTGCTGAGTCCACGCCCGACTCCTTTCCGGGAGCCGAGACGTTCGAATTCCGGCAGGTAAAGGATGCCGCGCTGCGCCTGCACGTCTTCAAGCCCGAGGGCATGCAACCGGGCGAACGCCGCGCCGCGTTCGTTTTCTTCTTCGGCGGCGGTTGGAATCGCGGCACACCTGAGCGTTCCGCCGGCTGGGCGCGGATGGCCGCGCAGTGGGGCCTTGTCGGCATCGCACCGGACTACCGCACCCGCGACCGGTTCGACACGACACCGCTCGACGCCGTCGCTGATGCACGCGCCGCATTCCATTGGATTCAAGCGCATGCGGTCGAACTCGGCCTCGATCCCGCTCGCATCGTGGTCGGCGGCTCGTCTGCGGGCGGACATCTGGCGTTGTGGACGGCGATCCCCGCCACGCCGCCGGGCTCCGATCCGCAGCACACCGCGACGCACCCGCCCGCAGCGCTCGTTCTGCTGAGCGCCGTGTCCGACACGTCCTCGCTCGCCGGTTACGGTCGGATTCGCTTCGGCGATCACGCAGCCGCTCTTTCGCCGCTGCACCAACTTCCGAGGAGAATGCCGCCGACGCTCGCGTTTCACGGCGACGCCGATCCGACCGTGCCCTACTCGCAGGCGGTGGCGCTGCAGGACAAGCTCGTGGCCAGCGGCAACTCAGGCGAACTCGTCACCGTGCCGGGCGGCAGCCACGGATTCAGCACCGACTTGCCGGAGTGGAAGGACAAGGTCCGCGTGAAAGTGCAGGAATTTCTCCGCGCCCAAGCGCTGCTGCCGCCGTCGTGAGTCGCAGTCCAATGTCAGCGCAGCGGAATATTTGAAGGACTTTGCCGCACCGAGGTGTTATGCAGGGCAAGCGCCGACCCGTTTTTCCCGGCCATGCAAAATTCTTCGCCCGATCCGCTCGCTTCCGTGCTCGACCGCTGGGGAGCGCCGCCCGCCGTTCCACCGCTCGCGCGGGACGTCCGGTTGCGGCTCGCGGGCCCCGGCCGCGAGCGCGTGCCGCCCAGTCCATTTTTTCCGCCGGCCTTTGCCGCCGTCTTTCTCGCCGCGTGCATTCTGCTTGGCCTGTTTCTCGCCGAATTGCGCGTGACCGAGCAACACCGGCAGCGTGACGCCCGATTACTCGAGAGCTATCGCCGGTTGATCGATCCGCTGCTGACCGCCTCGCCCTTCCCGCCCGAAACCTCCGGCCTCGGACGCACATGAAAGCGCTGCGCGTCATCGTGCTGGGTCTGTTTCTGGGAGCCGCAGCGCACCTTGGGTGGTATGCGTGGCGGCGCCCCGTCGATCCCGGCGCGGACATCGTCGCGTGGATGCAAGGGGACTTAAATCTCTCGCCGGAACAGACCGCGCGCATCCGCGCGTTGCACGACGCCTCCGGACCCCAACTGCGCGCCCTTGCCGGACAGGCGACGGCGTTGCGCCGCGAACTCGAGACGTTCGAAGCCACCCGCCGGCACGAAGGACGGGTCGATTTTCTCGCCTTCGCCCGCTTCGTCGATGACTGGCGACGCATCGACCGTCTGCACGCGGCCACGACCCGCGAGCTGATCGCCGCCACGGCGGGTGAACTGGATGCCGAGCAACGCGCGCGCTACCTCGCACGCCTCAACCCTGGTCCGGCGCGCTCCGTGAACTAGCGCGCAATCGCGTGCCCGACGCCCTTTCCGATCGTGCGGATTTCGCCGCCCTGCAGGCCGGCCACGCGAGTGCTTTGGAACGGATTGTGGCTCGCTGGGAGCAGCCGCTCTTCGCCTTTGCCTGGCGCTACCTCCGCAACGCGGCCGACGCGCGCGAAGTCGCGCTCGATGCGTTCGTCCGCCTCCATCAGCAACGCGCGCGCCTCCGCGCCGACACGAATCTTTCCGCGTGGCTGTTCACGACCGTGACCAATCTCTGCCACAACCGCCATCGCTGGTGGCGGCGGCATCCCACCGTCAGCCTCGATGCGCCCGGGGACGACGCGGCGACACCCTACGATCCACCGTCTGGCGCGGTGACACCGGACACCGCGCTCGTGGACCGCGAGACTCTCGCCGCCGTCGATGACGCGATAGCGCGTCTGCCGCACGACTGGCGCGTGACGCTGCTGTTGCATCATTTCGAGCGGCTCTCCTACGGGGAAATCGCGACGATCACCGGTTGCTCGCCGCGCGGCGTTGAAACGCGACTCTACCGCGCCCGGCAGGCGCTGCGCGCAGCGCTGGCGGAACTCGCCCCGGCCAAAAAATAAACGCCCGCCGAAGCGGGCGCGCGGCGGACGGGAGTGGGCGACGCGCTCAGGGCTTCGCGTTGAAATCGAATTCCTGGCTCGCGAAAGCCAGCACCGGGCGGCCCTGCCGCAGCGGCGGTGCGAATTTCCACTGACGCACCGCGAAGATCGCGGCACTCGCGAGCTCCGGATATTCGCTCGCGGAAACAATCGGCAGCCGGACGCGCCCTTCCTCGTCGATATAGAAATCCACCTTCACCTTGCCGCGAACGTTCCGCTCGGCGAGCTCGACCGGGTAGATTGGCGCCACGGTGGTGACCGGCACCGGAATCGCGTCGAGATCACTGAGCTTCCACTCGTGATAGACAAAGGTGGCGCCCCACATCGTCTCGAAGCGCTGCGAAACATAGGTGGTGAGATCGAGCGTCGTTACGACGCCGACCGCCTCGATGGTGAATTCGATCGTCGTCTGCGCCGAGACCGGGCGTCCGTCCACCCGCGCCGGCTCAAAACGCCAGAGCGGCATCACCTCGCGCACGGCGCGGGCAAAACGTTCGTGCGTGTAAGCCAGGATCAACACGTCCTCGACCCTGCCGCCGGCATCGACGTCGATTACACAGCGCACCCCGCCTTTGGTGATGCCGAAAATCTCGAGCCCGGGAGGAAATTGCGGGTCGATGCGCTCGACCAACTTGAGATGTTGGATCGTCGCCGCGGTCGCGGTGACGGCTCCGCCCCACGCGAGGGCGGCGAACAGCAAGCAGACAGGGAGCGTCGTTTTCAATGGGCGATTGGGTTTCGCTGCGCATAACACCGGTCCGTCCGGCAACCCTTCACCGCGCGGGCCGCGCCGGCCGCGATTCGCGGGGAATTCCCCTAGCCACGCCGCCTTTTTTTCCCGAAAACGCTTTTATTAATAGTTATTAGATTGCGAGGCCCACCGCGCCGAACTTCGGTGGCGCCCATCCCCGCCGGGACCGCTACCCGGTGCCACTACCCTACCCCCGCAACTGCGACGCCTCCCCGCTTGGGCGAACCGCGCCGCGTCCTCCATGAAAACCCGATGCCTCCTGTTGGTTGCCCTCGCGGCGCTCTGCGCGCCGCTGTCCCGCGCGGTCACCTATACGGTCAATAACGCCACCGACTTCAACAATCTCCCGACGCTCAATTCCGGCGACGTCGTCGTGCTCAACAGCGGCACCTACGGCGCGCTGAACAAAACGCTGGTCAGCTCGATCGCCGACGACGCAACGGCGCAAAGCGACCCGATCTTCGTCTATGCCGCGGTCAATGGTGGCGTGGATGTCACCGCCCCTTCGCAGATCACGCTCCAAGGCCGCGGCATCGTGCTCGCGGGCCTCGATTTCATCAGTGGCAGCGGCATGCTCGACAACGGCGGCACCGAGCCGGCCTGGATCATCCGCACCGCAAGCGACTCGCGCTTCATGACGGTGAGCAACGTCCGTTTCCTCGATTGCGTCTCGGGCGACGACTACGGCCACTGGATCTACGCCGAAGGCTTCAATCACCTGTTCGAATATTGCCACTTCGAGGGCAAGAGCACGCGCAACGCCACCGTGGCCTTCAAACGCAACACCGCCGAGGCGGGGATCACGACCACGCGCAACCACCGCCTGCGCTTCTGCTATTTCGGCCCGCGCGAGTGCTCCACGACGGAAAACGGCTTCGAAACCATCCGCATCGGCGACAGCTCTTCCCAAGCGCACGACATGAACGTCACGATCGAGCGCAACGTGTTCTTCCACGCCATCTGGCGCAACGATGGGCAGAAGCCCAACGACATGGAGATCATCTCCAACAAATCGAAGGGAAACAAAATCCTCAACAACACCTTCCTCGAGAGCTACGGCCAGATCACCCTGCGCCACGGCGACGCGTGCGTCGTGGACGGCAACTTCGTCTTCGGCGCCGGCAGCTACTCGGGCTCCTCCATTGTCCTCGGCACCGCAAATTCCAACCAAGGCGGCGTCCGCATCATCGGCCAAGACCACATCGTGCGGAACAACTACTTTGTGAACCTCATCGGCACGAACCTCCGCGCCGCGCTCTGCCTCATGGCCGGCGCCACCAGTTGGACCGATGGCAACGGCTCCGGCGGCAACAACGGCTACGAGTCCGCCGCCAACGCCTCGATCTACAACAACACCTTCATCGACTGCCGCGAAATGAACCTCGGCTATGTCGATACCGGTTCGCTCCAGCCGACGGGCGTGCGGATCTTCAACAACGCCTGGCAGGGCTCGGGCACGAGCAACGGCATCGTCCGCAACGCCAGCTTCTCGCCCGCGAGTTCCGGCGGAAATTATATCTATCACCCCAGCGCGAGCTATGGCTGGACCGGCCTCGGCGGCACTTACAGTTCGACGGTTTCGCCCGCGATCACCGACAGTTTTGACCACTACAAGATCCCGACCGCGAGCAGCCCGCTGCTCAATCTCGCCAACGCCACACTCGTCGCGAGCAACGATATCCGCAACCTGACGCGCCCCTCGACCGGCAAGGACATTGGCTCGTTTGAGCGCGAAGTCGCCGGCAGCGGCGCGCGTCCGCTGCTGCGCGCCGAGGTCGGCCCGGAATTCTCCGGCGGCCCAGGTGGCACCTACCCCGATCCGGGCACGATTGATACCCAGCCCACCATCACGACCACCACCCTGCCCGCCGGCACGGTCGGCACCCCTTATAGCCAAACGCTCAACGCCGCTGGCGGCGAGCTGCCGCTGGCGTGGAGCGTCTCGGCCGGCGCGTTGCCCGCGGGCCTCAGCCTCGGCTCCGGCGGCACAATCAGCGGCACGCCGACCACTGTTGGCACGGCCAACTTCACCGCACGCGTGCAGGATGCGGACGGCGATTTCGACACGCAGGCGCTGTCGATCGTCGTCAATCCGAGCGGTGGTGGCAGCGATCCAGAAATCGTGCCGGTCAGTTCGCCCGACAGCACGCCGTGGGACACCGCCGGGAGCAACGGCCCCGCCAACCTGTGGGACGGCGACACCATTGATGGCGGCAACGACTCGCGCTGGGCGAGCAACGCCAGCCCGAGCACGCTGAGCACGTCCCCGCGCTACGTCGTTCTCGACCTCGGCGCCTCCTACAACCTCTCGAAGTTCGTCGTCTATCCTTACCAGAGCCGCGCCTACCACCACGAGATCTACGTCTCGAGCAGCGCCACAAACTGGGGCACGCCCGTCGCGAACGTCCAACCCGCCACCGGGGCATCCAGCTACACCCACAACGTCTCCGCCACGGGCCGCTACGTGAAACTTGTCGTCGATGGCATCAGCGGCACCTCGACCACTTGGGCGAGCATCAACGAACTCGACCTCTTCGGCACGTCCGGCGGCAACACCGCGCCGAGTGTGAGCGACATCGCCAATCAAACCACCACCACCGGCGTCGCGGTCGGTCCGCTCAACTTCACGATCACCGACGAGAACCCCTCCAGTGTGACCGTGAGCGGCAGCTCGAGCAACACCACGCTCGTGCCGAATGCCAACATCACCTTCGGCGGCTCCGGCGCCAACCGCACCGTCACCGTCACGCCCGCCGCCGGCCAGACCGGCACGGCCACGATCACCGTCACGGCGAACGACGGCTCTCTCACCGGCACCGACACCTTCACACTGACCGTGAATTCCTCCGGTGGCACCGGCGCGTTCCTCATGGCATCCAACCAGGTTTCGATGGAGGCAGAGAACGCCAACTCGCGCACCAGCGGCGGGGGCAAGAGCTGGACGAATCTCACCCTCTCCGGCGCGAGCGGAGCCGCCTCGAATAACGTGATCGAATCGACGCCCAACTCCGGCGCGACCGCGAGCGCGCCCGGCACCTCGACCTGCCGGGCCGATTACCAGATCGTCGTGCCGTCCGGCGCCGCGAGCACGTTCTACGTGCACATTCGCGCCAATGGCCCGAGCGGTTCCGATGACTCGGTGTTCATCTCGGTCAACGGCAGCACGTCAACCTACCAGCAGTTCAACACGACGTCGGCGCTCGGTTGGAAAACCGCCAGTTCCACGATCTCGCTTCCGGCCGGCACGCAATCGCTGACCATCTGGATGCGCGAAGACGGAACGCGGCTCGACAAGATTGTCGTCAGTTCGAGTTCCACCTTGCCGAGCGGCACGGGCCCGGCCGAAAGCGCACGGCAGTAACCTCACGTCACCGACGCGCGCGGCGTCCGACCCGCTGCGCGCGTCACGTTCCGTTCCACCCGACTCCTTGTTGTCACGCGAAGTCTCTGAACCCCGCCCGGCAACTTCAATTCGCCAGCCCCTTTTCTCCATGAAAACGTTCACGTTCCTCCTCGCTCTCACGGCCGCGTCACTCAGCGCCGCGCCGACCACCAACGACCTCTTCAGCCGCACCACTTCGAACGGCTGGGGTTCCACGCCGCAAGGTCAGGCTTACACGGTCTCCGGCGGCACCACGTCCGACTTCTCCACCAACGGCAGCCGCGGCCAGATCAAGCTCAGCACCTACAACAACCGCCTCGCGCGGCTGCCGCTCAGCATCACCAACTACGAAGGCACCGTCCGTCTCGCCGTCAGCACCGTGCCCACCGCCAACTATGCCTATGCGGGCCCCGCCTTCCGCATTCAGTCGAGCGGCAGCGACTACTATCACGCGCGGCTGCGCCACAACTCGGACGGCACCGTCACGCTCACGCTGCAGAAAATCATCGCCGGCAGTCAGACCAATCTCAGCTCCGAGGTCACGGTGGGAAGCGGCTACACGGCCGGTGCCTATTACCGCGTCCGGTTCTCCGTCGCCGGCACCAACCCGACGCACCTGCGGGCCAAGGCCTGGAAGGAGGCCGATCCCGAGCCGGCGCTTTGGCAAGTGGAGCTGACCGACTCGACCGCCAACCTCCAGACGACGGGCGGCGCCGGCATCCGCGCGGGTGGCCACAGCAGCTTCGCCCCGCTGAACACGTCGTATTACGCCGACGATTTCCAGATCCACAACGTCGCCTACGTCGCGAGCCTCAAGACCGCGATGCAGAACGCGGTCGCGGGCGACATCCTCTACTTCACCGGCACGCACACCGGCAACACGAAGACCTACGCGCATGGCACCGCGAACGCCCCCATTATCGTCCGCGGGATCAACGGCACGGTGCAGACGACATCGCAGTCCACCGGCTACGGCGTCGAGGTGTTGCACAATTACTGGCGCTTCGACGACTTCACGATCAACTACGCGAAGAAAGGCTTCTATTGCCTCAACGCCGACTACGGCGTCGCGACGCGCATCGATATCACGAACATCGGCCAGGAAGCGTTCAAGTTCCGGCGCTACTCGAATTTCTGGGACGTCGTGCAATGCAGCGTTGACGGCACCGGCCAGACCGCCGCCGACTACGGCGAGGGCTTCTACGTCGGCGACGCGCAGTCGAATTGGGAAAGCAGCACGACCCCCGACACGTCCGGCAACATCACCTTCCGCGACTGCTACACGGTCAACACGACCAACGATGGCTACGACCTGAAAGAAGGCGCGCACCACGTGAAGTTCATCAATTGCATCGCGGACTTTTCCGGCATCGAGCCGGTCGGCGGCCACGCCCGCGGCGATTCCGGCTTCTACCTGCGCGGCGATAATCTCCAGCTCATCGGCTGCCTCGTGAACGACCTCGGCAACGGCAGCTCCGCCTACAATATCGCCAACCTCGCCGCCAACGGCACTGATTACGGCAACGCCATCGAGTTCAAAGCCGCCACCGCACAGAACATCACGAACGGCGGCGCGATGTTCGAAATCCAAAGCACACGCAGCACCGGCGTGGTGATCTACACCGACTACACCGCCACCAACGTCGCCAACTTCAAGATCGGCAGCGGCACCTACACCTCGGGCAATCCGGCCAGCTTCGTCGAGATGACCTGGTGAACCGCAAAGCCGCGTGCCGCTCCACGGCGCGCGGATTTTTCCACCAACGCGCGGTCGGGTCGGTTGTCCCTAACCGCCCTTCAATCGCGACTCGGAGCAGAGGGCCGTTGAAGGCAACGGCGCCTACCAAGCGTGCTGGCGAGTCGCCCACGGATGCGGCGCGGATCTGGTCCGCGTCTCGCCCGCAATGTGGTGCCGTTTGGCTACCACCACTTCCTCTCCGCCCCGGCGCGCAGGGCATCTTCCAGCGGCGGCAGATACGGGTGCCATTGCCGTTCCCACTCGAGACTCACGGTGCCGCGGAACTCGCCTGCCAGCGCCGCGCGCAACGGTGCCATCGGGAATTCACCGGCGCCCGGCAGCACGTAGGTGAACGGATGCCGCGCGCTCGGGCGGCTGATGCTGTCCTTCACGTGGACGTGCACGACGTGCGGCTTGATCGCATTCCAAGTCGCGACGGGGTCCTCGCCGCCCTTTTTCCACGTGTGGTGCGTGTCCCAGAGAATCGCGGCGCCGGATGCCGCCTGCGCGAACGCGTTGATGGCTGCTGCCGTGAAAAGCGAATCGTGCGTCTCGATCATCATGTCGGCCCCGATTCCGTTCGAGGCGCGGTGCGCGCGCCAGCGCGCGAGCGTGGCGAGCAGCGGCTCGAGCGGCCGGCCCGGCGCGCCGCCGTCGAACACCCGCAGCCATTTCACCCCGCGTGCCTCGGCCCACGGAACGAACGCAAGGAACGCCTCCCACTCCGCTTCGCTCGGCTCGGCGAGCTTGAACGACGTGTCGAGCGACACGATCTGCACCGACTGCCGCGCAACGTGGACCGCGAGCGCCGCCGGCGTCACGAACTCGCGCGCGAATAGTGCGGGCAAATCGATCGTGCCGGAGAGCGTTCGCAGTTCGATCGCGGCGAGACCGTGGCTTTGGGCGAGCGCGAGCGCGTCGTCGAGCGAAAGCTCCGGGCAACCCAGCGTCGAAAACGCGCGCGAGTAAGTCGTCATTTGAGAATGCAGTGTGCAGCCCAAGAACCGCGCGTGCAAGTAGCCGGCGGGTATTCTCGCAAAGAATCGCCGGCCGGAGCGGAGCCAACGACGGAGCCGTGGTCGCGGGGAGCACCCGCGACCCGGTTCTCGGACCGGCACGCCACGGCTCGCTCCGCGCTCGCCGCGACGAAGCGCTCGCCGCGACGGCGGAGGGAATGGTGCGAGGGCGCACCATACCATCTACGATGCGCTTTCGGGCTTTCGTAGGGGCGCGGCTTCTCCACGCCCCGGGCGGACACAAGGTCTGCCCCTCCAACCTCGTTCCGATCGGCAGTTGGGATTAAATCCGCGAACAAAAAAGCCGCCCGGCAAAGGGCGGCTTGAGATTGTCTTGAAAGGCGGCTCAGAACTTCGTGCTGACGCTGAAGATCACACGGCCGGGTGCGGCGCGCGATTGGTTCGCGTTGAAGTATTCGGTGTCAGCGATGTTCTTCCACGCGAGCGTGGCGCCCCAGTTGGCCTTCTCCGTCTTCCAGTCGTAGCCGATCGTGGCGTCGTAGATCGTGTCGGCTTCGAGGAACAGCGTGGGATTGGCCGTGCGCTGCGCCTTGTCGCCGGTGTGAACGAATCCACCTGCGACCCAGAAGCCCTTCAGCGCTCCGGTGGTGAAGTTGTAGCGCGACCAAAGTGTCGCGAGTGTCTCGGCCGAGCCTTCCGGCACCGCGTTGAGGATCAGATCGCGCGCCTCATTGTAGGCGGCGACATAGGAGGCCTGCACCGCCGGATCCGTCGAATAGGTGATGATCGAGGGGAATGTGCCCTTGGTCGTCTTCACGTCCATCTGGGTGAACGTGGCGAAGACCTGCCAGTTTTCCGTCGGCGACCACGTGACCTCGAATTCGAAGCCTTCACTCTGATCGACCGTGCCTTGACGGGTGATCGTCGGGAACGAGCCGTCCGGCGCCGTCTCGCGGAAACGCAGCACGCGGTTTTCGCGCTCGAGGTGGAACCATGACACGGTGGAGGAGACGCGACCGTCGAGGAAATCGGTTTTCAGGCCGAATTCATAGCCGGAGCCGGTGGTCGGCAGGGCGGGCTCGCTGATCGTCACGCGGTTCGTGCTGCTGGTGGGCAACGCGGGATTGTAGGCCGGGTTGAACGACGTGATCGAGCGGTCCTCGATGAAGAATGACTCGGAGTAACTCGCGAAGAGCAGCAGGTCGCGACGGACCTTGAAGCCCGCGCCGAACTGCGGCGTGGTCTTGGTCGCCTCGAACTTGTCGCCGACCACCGCGGGCCCGATGGGCGCGACGACGGTGGGGAGAAAATTCGTGTTGATCGTCCAGGTCTTGTTGTAGCGCGCGCCGCCGATGAGGATGAGGCGGTCGTCGAGCAGCGAAACATTGAGCAGGCCGTAGTAGGCGCTCTCTTCGCCCTCGGCGTCGTTGTAGGAATTGATGCCGGGGATGGTGTTGACGTCGTAATCGGAGTCGCGGTCCCACGTGGTGGGATCGTTGTAATTCCAAGGCTGGAAGTGCTGGCCCGGGGCGGTCTGGGAATTCGGCAAGCCCGCCGGCGGCTGGGAACCGGAGCTCTCGCGCCGGAAACTGTTGGTGCCGACCTTGCTCAGGTAGGCGCCGAACAGCGGACGAAGCTTAATGCCACCAAACTCCATCGTGCCGGTGATTTCGGCCTGATAATTGACATTGTCGCCGCCGGATTGCTCGAGGCGCTTGCGGCGGGTGAGCAAGGCCGACGCCGTCCGCGTCGGATCGGCGAGGACCGCCGCGGGATTCGCCGCGAGTTCGTCGCGGAAGGTGAAACGATTGCGGCCCGCGGTGGCGAGGTAGGCGGCGGCCGGCGTGATGGTGAACTCCGCGAGGCCGGTCAGCTTGTTGCTGATGTGAAATTCGCTCCAGCCGATGTTCGCGCGGGCGCGCCAGTTCTGACCGAGCTTCGCATTGAGTTCCGCGCTGGCGGAATCGAACCACGAGATGCGATAGTCGTTTTTGCCGACGTAATTGAAGTCGTGCGGGAGCGGCGCGTAGTTGAGAAACCCGAGGTTGAGATTGCCGACATCGACGTAGGCCTGGGCGCGAGCGCGATCGACGAGGTTCGGGTAGTTCGCGGCCGAGGCGGAGTTGAACCCGGCGACCTGCATGTTCGGCTTCATGCCGATGAGCGGGGTCTGATTGCGCGAATAGGATTCGAAATCGACGATGAGCGATACGTTGGGCGTGAGCTTCACATCGAGCGCACCGGCCGCGAGCCACGCGTCACCGCCGCTGGGGTCGGCCCACGACAGAAGATTTTCCCAGGCGCCGACCAGGCGGACATTGGCGCGGCCGTCGGCAAACGTGCGGTTGATGTCGAGGTCGGTGCGGAAAAACTCATCGGTGCCGACCTGCGTCTTGATGCGGACGAAATCCTTGTTCGTCGGGCGCTTCGTGATGTAGTTCACCGTGCCGCCCGGCGTGATCTGGCCGTAGAGGAGTGACGCCGGGCCCTTGACGACTTCGACGCGCTGGACGTTGCCGCTATCGACATAGCGGTTGCCGACAAAGCCATTGCGCTGCGGGGTGACGTCGCCGTCGAAACCGCGGATCGAGTAGCGGTTGTTACCCTGGGTGAATTCCTTGGCCCCGCTCGTGACGCCCGGTGCGAAGTTGACCACGTCGAGCAACTCGAGCGCACCGATGTCCTCGATGAACTGCTCGGTGAAGGCGCTGATCGAGAACGGCAGGTCCTTGATCGGCGTGTCGATGCGCGTGGCGGAGACGGAATTGCCCGCGCGATAGCCCTTGTCGGCCGTGGTCGTGACTTGGAAGGTCGAGAGCGTGTAAGTCTCCTCGTTGGCGGGATTCGAAGCCGGCGCGGACTGCGCGAACGCCGACGGAGTGACGAGGCTGGCGAGCGTCAGGCCCAGCAAGGCGCTGATCGGCAATGCCACCGGGGGGGAGCAACGGTTCATAATCATGGGGGTTAAACTTGGGGGAGGACGATAAGCTAATACTTATTAGCCTCGTCTCCTGGCAAGCTTTTTCCCTGCGGGCGTTTCGTGATTGTTATCAGACTCGTTCGGCTGCAGTCGGGGCCGGCGACAGGGACCCCGGGGCACGCGGCGACGCGCTAAAGTGCGGTCGCGTTCGTGCCGATACGAGAGCATGGCCTCGCCGTATTCCAATCTCCGTCACGCACACTGCGCCGGTGCGTTGGGGGTCGTCAGCGCGCGGCGCGACCAATGGGGGCGCTTTCTGTTCGCCCCGCCGGAGCTGGCGAACCCGCGCGCCATCTTCGATCCGCAGCCGTTTCGCGATCAACCGCCGGCGCCCACCCTCACTCGGAATCGCCGCCGGCCAGGCTGAGCCTGGGCGGAACTCCCTCCCTCGCAGCCAGCGCCGTGCGCTGGCTTTTTTGCGGGCTGCATCAAGCGCCGGAGCACCGGCACGCGGCAATTGCAGTTCGCGCCGAAAACAAAAAAGCGGAAGCCTTCGGGCTTCCGCTGCACTTCACGGTTCGGCCGAATTGCCGGCCGAGCGACTAGCCGTCGATGAAATGCGCGGCGTCCACGGGCGCATCCTTGGCGGGCGCAGGTTCCGCTTTCGGGGCGGCGGCGCGCGCCAGGCGCGGCGTGACGACCCTCGCGGTCGCCCCGGAAGCGCGGACCGGGTGTTTGGCCGGGGTCGCGGCGGCGCGATCGATGCGCTGCGCCTCGCCGTGCACCATGTGCATGAGTTCCGACACGGCGGCGCGCACTTGCGCGGACTGGGCCTGCAGCTCCTCCGCGGACGTGGCCGACTGCTGCGCGAGCGCGGCGTTCGATTGCGTGATTTGGTCCATGCCGGCCACGGCCTGATTGAGCTGGCCGATGCCTTCGCTCTGCTCGTGCGAAGCCTGGGCGATCGAGCCGACCATTTCGTCGAGCTGACGAATTTTCTGCACGATCGAATCGAGACTGCCCGCGACCTGGCTGCTGATCTGCGCGCCTTGTTCACTCTTCGAGGAGGCGTCGGCGATCTTCGCCGCGGTTTCCTTGGCCGCTTGCGCGGAGCGCTGGGCGAGGCTGCGCACCTCCTCGGCGACGACGGCGAAGCCGGCGCCGGCCTCGCCCGCACGGGCGGCTTCGACGGCGGCGTTGAGTGCGAGAATGTTCGTCTGGAACGCGATCTCGTCGATCGTCTTGATGATTTTGGAAATTTCGGAGCTGGACGACTGGATCGCGGCCATCGCGCTGCGCATCGCAGCCATGTCGCGAGCGCCGGCGTCGGCGGTGGAGCGGGCCTCGGCGGCGAGCGTCTTCGCGGATTGCGCGCCCTCGGAGTTACGCGAGGTCATGCTGGCCATCTCGTGGAGCGAAGCGGAGCTCTCCTCCAGCGAAGCGGCCTGCCGGCTGGCGCCATCGGACATCGCGGTGGAGACCTCGGCGACCTTCAGGGCGGCGGCGTGCGTTTGGGCGGACTCGGCGGCGAGCTGGTCGGCGATGCCGGAGATCGGTCGGGTGATGCTGCGGATGACGAACCAGGCGGAGAGGATGCCGATCAGGCCGCCGCCCGCGGTGCAAAGGAGCACCTGCAGTTCGCTGCTGCGCTGTTCGGCGCGCATGCGTTCCTCAAGCGAGCTTTGAAATTCGAGCACGGAATCCTTCACCCGCACGAGGGCTTGCGTGAACTCGGGGGCGATCTTGTTGAGTTTGCCCTGGATGAGGTCGTTGCGCGCCTGCTTGGCGACGATGATTTCCTCGAGCGCCTGCGAGTAACCGTCGGTGGCGAGCGCGAGCGCCTTCAGAAGTTCGTCCTTCGATTCGTCTTTCAGCGAGGCGTCGAGCTTCACGAGTTCCTCCTGGTCCTTCTGCATTTTCACGACGGCATCGGCTACGGCCTTGATGCTCTTGCGGGCGCCGTCGGCGAAATCGAGGCGCGACGTGAGCAGGAAGGAGTTCACCAAGCTGCTGCACTCGAAGTAGGCCTTGAGCGCCGTGGAAACCTTGAAGGCGCCGTTCATGTCGCCGTTGCCGCGGGCGTCGGTGAGGACCTGCTGCATGCCCTTCGCGATCTCTTCGCCCTTCGGCGCGAGTTGGTCGGCCACGACGCCGTCGAGCTTGGCGGTGGTGGCGATGATCTGTTGGAAGGCTGCGTCGTATTGCGTGAGGAGGCTGGCGGCTTCCTTCACTTGGGCGGCGCGCGCAGGATCCTTGATGATCTGCGCTGCGGTGGTCATCTCGCGCGTGAGCTTTTCCTGGGCGACGCGGTATTGCTGCGCGTGCTCGGCGGTGCCGGTGGCAAGGTATTCGTTCACCTGCAACTTGACCTCGATCATCGCGGTCGTGAGCCCCGCGGCGGTGTTGGTCTCGCGGGCGCTGCCGGCGTATTCGGAGAGTTTGCGTCCCAACGCGCCGAGCGCGAACCAGGCGATCGCCGCAACCGCGCCGAGCAGGAGGAAGACCAGCGTAAAGCCGAACGCAATTCTGCGCCCGATTGTGAGGGTGCCTTTTGTCATGGGAAAAACGGGAGTTGCAAATTGAGCGGGCGGCGCGGCCGCCGGATCAGTCATCGTTCATGGTAAACTGAATCGGGATGCTCACCTTGAGCGCGATCGGCGTGCCGCCCTTCTTGGCCGGCTTGAATTTCCATTTGCGCAGCGCATCGAGCGCCGGCTGCTTGAACGCGTCGTTCGAGGCCTTTTCGACCGTGGGCTCGGTGACGTTGCCCTTCTCGTCGATGATGCAGGTGATGGTGACGACGCCCCCGGTGCCTTCCCTGCGCATTTCCGGCGGATACTTCGGCGGGACCATGCGGACGGGAACGGGAGCTTCCATGGAATCATCCGCCCGCCCCGGCAGGGAACCGAGCACGAGGGCGGCCAACAACACGATCAGGGATTTTTTATTCATGACTGCGGGGGTTAAATCGGCGGGCGCGCCCGCAGCTTTAGCGGAAAGCTCCCAAGCCAGCGGGGAAACAGAAACCGCGGTTCACCTCCCATCGGCCGGCTTCGCCGCGGCTTTAGGACCATCGCGGCGCCATAAGTATTGCGGCGGTCTGGTGCCCCGGCATTTTGAACGCTCTTTCTCCGTGCTCACCGACCTTTCGCTTCGCCGCCTCGCCCGCCTCGCTGCCTGGAGCGCGCTGATTCTCGGGGTCGTGGCGCTGGTCGGATGGGCGCTGGGGATCGACTCGTGGCGCAGTCTGCATTCCTCGTGGGGGCGCGTGGCGCCGAATTCCGCGGCGGGTTTCATTCTCTGCTCGACGGCGCTCCTGCTGCTCCAGCGGCCCGGGCGCTCGGCGGCGTGGTGGATTGCGCAACTGCTCGCGGGCGCGGTGCTCGTGTCGTCCGTCGCGGCGTGGCTGCAACTGAGCTTTCACATTGATTTGGGTTGGATCGCCGGGCCGCTCCAGCGGGGCGCGGCGCAGGCCCACGCCCGCCTGCCGGTCAACACCGTGCTGCCCTTCATCCTCACCGCGCTGGCGCTGTTGTCGCTGGCACACGAACGGC
The DNA here is from genome assembly GCA_013821985.1 of Opitutus sp. Taxonomy (GTDB): domain Bacteria; phylum Verrucomicrobiota; class Verrucomicrobiia; order Opitutales; family Opitutaceae; genus Didemnitutus. The sequence continues at coordinate 9,267 of PNJQ01000007.1, read as the reverse complement.
GGCATTGGTTCGGGTTGTCGAATTGGCTCGGCTTGTCCGTCCTCAGCTTCGCCGTGCTGACGTTGCTCGGCTGGCTCGTGTATCGCGCTCCGGAGGTCAACCGCATGGCGGTGATGAGCACGGCGGCGTTCCTCGCGCTGGGCAGCGGGCTGGTGTGCGCGCGGCTCGACCAGAATTTCATCGCGGTATTTTCGCGCCGGCATCCGCTCGGCTATCTCGCGATGAGCCTGATGGGCATCGGGCTGTTCGTTCCGCTCGCCCTTTATCTGCTCGAAGTCTGGTGGTTTTTGCCGCTGGCGCCGGCGTTGCACGACACCGGCGTGCTCATGGCAATGCTCTACAGCGTCGCGGTGTTCGGGCTGCTCACCTTTGCCCTGCGGCGCATCGATCATCTCGACCAGCGGCGGCGCGATGCGGAAGGCTCGCGCGACCTGCTGCTCGCGCCTCTGCAACAACAGGCCGCCAACCTCGAAGTGCTGATCAGCGAACGCACGCGCGAGCTGCAGAAGACCACGGAACGACTCGATCTCGCGCTGCGCGCCGGCGGGTTCGGCGTATGGGATTGGGACCTCGCCGGCCACCGCGTGCTGTGGGACCGCCGCCAGTGCTCGCTCTACGGCTACGCGCCCGACGAATTCGACGGCGACACCGGCACCTGGCTCAGCCGCCTGCACCCCGCCGACCGCGACCAGGTGCAGGCGGAAATCGCGCACGCGATTTCCTCCTCCGAGGATTTTGAAAACCAGTTCCGCATCGTCCTGCCGGACGGCACCGAACGCCACATTCACAGTCACGGCGTCATGCGGCGCGACGCCAGCGGCAGCGTCGTGCGCATCGTCGGCCTCGATCGCGACGTCACCGAGCCGCACGCCCGCGCGCGCGAACTCGCCTCGCTCAACGACCGTCTCCAACTTGCCATCAAGGCCACCGGCTACGGCATCTGGGAAATGGATCTGACCTCGCGCCGGATGATCTGGGACGACCGGATGCTCGAGCTCTACGGGATCGAGCGCGCCCAGTTCACCGGCGAAGCGGAGCAATGGCACGCGCTCGTCGTCCCCGAGGACGCGGCGCGCGACGACGAGCGCATCAACGACGCTGTCGCCGGCAAAACCGCGATCTACCAAAGCACGTTCCGCATCCGCCGGCCCGACGGCTCGCTCCGCCACCTCGAGGCGCTCGGCATTCTCCAACGCGACCGCAACGGCACGCCGGTCCGCATCGTCGGCCTCGATCGCGATATTACCGAGGCGACCGAACTGCGCGAAGAACTTCGCATCACCGAGGAACGCTGGCGCCTCGCCCTTTCGGGCACGCACGCCGGCGTCTTCGACTGGGACCTCGTCACCGGGAAAATCTATCGCGACGACCGCCACGCCGAGATGATCGGGCGCGACGTCTCTGAAATGCCGGAGCAGCAAATCTGGCGCGAACTCGGCCACCCCGACGACATTCCCGCCGTCGAGCAGGCCATCGAGGATCATCTCGCGGGCCGCACGCCCGTCTATCAGGGCGAGTATCGCCTGCGCCACGCGGACGGACGCTGGGTCTGGATTCTCGGCCGCGGCAAGGTCGTCGCGCGCAACGCCGCGGGCAGTCCGCTCCGCATGGTCGGCACGCAAACCGACATCACGCCGCGCAAGGAGCTCGAGGAACGCCTGCGCCACGGCGAGGAGATGTCGCTGCAGCTCAGCCGCCTCGCCCAGATCGGTGCGTGGGAATGGGACCTCAACACCGCGCGGCTCACGTGGTCGCCCGAGATGTTCCGCATCCACGAAGTCGAACTCGGCTATGAGCCGACGCTCGAGAAATCGCTCAATTTCTATCCGCCCGAGGCGCGCCGCACGCTCACCGAGGCGATGGAACATGCCGTGCGTTCCGGCACCGGCTTCGATCTCGAGCTCCCCTTCACCACCGGCCGCGGCCATCCGCTCTGGGTGCGCGTGCTCGGCCGCGCGCAATTGAAGGACGGCCGTGCCTCGCGCGTTTACGGCGCCTTCCAGGACATCACCGGCCGCCGCGACGCCGAGGAAATGCGCCGCCACCTCGAAGGGCAGCTCTTTCAGGCGCAGAAAATGGAAACGCTCGGCACGCTCGCCGGCGGCATCGCGCACGACTTCAACAATCTCCTCACCGGCATCCTCGGCTATCAGGACCTCGCGCTCGACACCATCGTCGAAACCGACCCGGCGCGCAATTACCTCGGCGCCGCGCGCGAGGCCTCGCTCCGCGCCCGCGAACTCGTCGATCAAATCCTCACGTTCTCCCGTCAGGCCGACAGCGAGAAAGTCCCCGTCAACCTCGCGCAAGTCATCGACGACGCCCGTCGCTTTCTCCGCGCCACCGTGCCCGCCACCATTCGCATCGAGGTCGATACCTCCGCCGAGTGCGGGCGCGTGCAGGCGGACGCCACGCAAATTCACCAGGTGTTGCTCAACCTCGGCTCGAACGCCGCGCACGCCATGCGCGCGACGGGCGGCACCATCCGCATCACGCTCCGCCAAGTCGAAGTGGACGAGGAAACCGCCTCAGCGCTCAACCACGTCACGGTCGGCCCCTACGCGCGCCTCGATTTTTCCGACACCGGCCATGGCATGGACGAGGAGACGCGCAAACGCATCTTCGATCCGTTCTTCACCACGAAGGAAGTCGGTCAAGGCACGGGCCTCGGCCTCTCCGTCGTGCACGGCATTGTGCAGGCGCATCGCGGCGCCATCGCCGTCGAGAGCGCGCCGGGCTCCGGCGCGACCTTTACGCTGCTTTTGCCGATCGCGACCGCCGCGATGAGCGAGACGCCGACCAACTCCGATCCCTATCCGCGCGGCAACGGCGAGCTCATCGCGGTGGTCGATGACGAGGATATCGTGCGCAGCTTCGCCCAGATGGCGCTCGAGAAAAGCGGCTACCGTGTCGCGTCATTCGATTCGCCGACGCAGTGCCTCGAAGTCATCCGGCGCAACGCCGCGGACTATCGTCTCCTCCTCACCGACCAGACCATGCCGGTGATGAAAGGCATCGAACTCGCCGCCGAGGTCCGCACCTTCGCGCCCCAACTGCCGGTCGTGATCATGTCCGGCTATTTTTCCCGCATCTCGCCGGAAAAACTCGCGCAGATCGGCCACGTCGCGCTGCTCTCCAAGCCGTTCACCAACGAGGAACTCGCCCGCGCCATCGCCCGCGCGATCCACCCCGAACCGCCGGTCGCGAGTTGACGCGCGAGCACTGTCGGACGCCGGACACTTTTGCCGCAGATGCGGAGGGTCGCGGACGACCAAATCTCCTCGGGTTCGGCCCGCCGGCAGCCGTGTGATGCGTCGTGCGCGGCCCCACTCCCCGCAGCGCACGGAGTGAGTCCTTGGGGAGTTACCGGACCCGCCAGCGCGGGTGTTTCAGTCGGTCGGACGGCGGCACCTGGGCGAGGGACGCCGGGTCGAAATCGGCTAACTTCAACCCAGAACTCACATGTCTATCCTCGCAATGATCCTCATCGGCCTCGTGGTCGGTATTATCGCCAAGTTCCTCATGCCCGGTGACGACCCCGGCGGCATGATTGTCACCATCCTTCTCGGCATCGCCGGTGCCTGGCTCGCCGGCTACGCCGGTCGTGCGATGGGTTGGTATAACGAAGGCGAACCCGTCGGCTTTCTCGCCTCCGTCGGCGGCGCCATCATCCTGCTCCTCCTTTATCGCGTGATCTTTGGCCGCCGTCGCCGGATGCATTAAGTCAGGATTGGGATTCCCGGCCGCACTCGCTGGCCACCGAAATACGAGAAGCACAAAAAGGTCAGCCAGACTCGGAAGCACCGACCTGGCCCCTTTTTGTGCTTTGCGTATTTTTCATGGCCAGCGGTGTGGAATTTGCGAACGGCCAAGAGCGAGCTCGGCCGCCTACGGTCCACCGCTCGCGACAAGCGGCTGGGTCCACGCGCATTCGACCTCGTCGGGCGAACTCGCATTCGGCTTTGGCTTCGTGGAAACAATCTTCGCGCGCACGTAAAGGTCCCCCGCGCGCAAGGTGTAGCTGGCCAACGCGCCTTTGACCTCCGCCAGCACACGCCCGACCTCGTCGCTGTAGCGCCGATGCGGCCGAGTCCCCGGAACGGCCGGCATAAGTTCCGACCGGCGGTCGAAATCCCGCGGCGTGCCGACGAATTGGATGGTGTAATCCACGCCCGCCTCGGCGCGGACTTCGACCGTGAGCGTCGCGCCTTCGCGGCTCACCTGCGCGAGCGTAACTCCGGTGCTCGCGTAGAAATCCCCCGCCTCCATCGCGGCGATCAGGGCCTCCGGCGTGAGGGACGCCGCGCGCACGACCACCCAGCCGCGACCGGCGTTTTCCTGGCCGAGCTGGATCGTGTGGTAATGATGCGCGTCGTCCGTCGCGATGCCGAACATCGGTTCCAGCTTCAGCTCCGTCAGGCGGTGCGCGAGGACAACGTCCCACATTTTCTCGGTGCTGAGATGTGTCGCGTCGCCCGCGTTGCGGACGCCGGAGTGGCCATTATAGATTTCGAAGAATTTTTCGCCCTGCACGCGCATCAACTCCTCGGGCGTCACGCCCCAGCGGTAGTTCGGGTGGTTGAGGTGCGGGAACATCGGCTGACCCGTGCGCTCGCGTTGCGCGAGCACGGCGTTGACCGCGTCCTGCATGATTGAGAGCGCGTCGCGGCCCGTGCGCGGTTCGATGGGTTCGCGCACATTGATCGCGCCGAGATGCACCGGGCCGGACAACGGTGGCTGGCCTGCGACCGAATCGTCCGTCCACCGCCCCGTGATTTCCTCTGCCGGGAGGAGGAGAAATTTGTCCGCCTCTTCGAAGATCGAACGGAATTCATGGAGCGCCTTCAACCGCACTTCGGGCTGACCTTCTACTTCGCGTGTCTCCACCCACGGCCGGCCGAAGCGAGCGAGGTAGCGCTCGAACACCATCCCGCCGGCGCGATAATCGACGCGCGGGCCCCGCCGCGTCGGCCCGAGCAGCTCGACCCATTTCGTTCCTTCGAGCAGAACGTTGTGATCGGACAACGCGAGAAAGTGGTAGCCGCTGGACTTATACCACTCGACGACCATTTCCGGATAGTCGTCGCCGTCCGACCAGAGCGTATGCGTGTGGAGGTTGCCCTTCCACCAGCGCGGCGCGTCGGCCGCTTGGGCCAAGGGCAACACGAGCAGGAGAATTCCCGCGACCAGCAGCCGGACCGGAAGTGACATGCGGGAGTTGAAACCGAAAACGCGCGCTCCGGAAATCTGAAACTGCGCGCGCGCAACTTCGCTGGGCCACACGGGGCACTGGCAGAGGCCCACGAAACACACGAATGATTAAGCCCTCCGGGACGAGCAGCCGCACGCCTGCTGCGCTGTGGCTCAGACGAGACCCTGATTTTAACGCAGAGACCGCAGAGCGCGCGGAGAGAAGATCCGTGCCGGCTCTGGGCGCTCGGCAACCTCCGCGTTTCAATCCGATCGTTCGGCGACGTTCACCCCAGACTCGGACGCCACCTGGTGGGCGACGCTCTGCCGGCGCCGGTAGCCCGCGACCTCCGGGCGCGGGTCGGGCCAAGCTCTCGTCCGCGTTCTCGCGACCTCCGCCCTTCAATTCCGCTTCCCCGACCGGAACAGCGGATTGTCTGCGCCAAAGACGTAGTCACTTGGAAACAGAGTCGGTGCGCCCGCCCGCGCGGCCGCCTCGACCGTCGCGCGTTCGTTCGCCGGGGCGAGCGTCGCGTCGAAGTAGATGAAGTCGCGGATGCGCTGGCGGACATCCTTCGGCTGCGCGGCGACGATCTGCGTGTAACGTTCCAGACCGAACCTTTCACCGAGGTTGAGAAAGCTGCTGTAGATCAATTGTCCGTAAGTCTTGGCGCGGCGGTCGAGCTTGGTGAATTTAAGCGAGAATGCGAAGACGCGGCCGAGCGCCGCCTCGTCCTTTTCGTAAGCGAGTTTCAAGTCACCCATCAAGTCCGTGCCCTGCGCGTTCGCGAACGTCTCCAACTGCGCCACTTCCTTCGGCCCCACCGGGCCAAACGGCATGCCGGTCTGATAGCCCGTCGGTTGGGCGCGGCTCACGCAAACTGCGACGCAGAAGACGAGGAAGGCGAGGTGAGGCATCGCTCGAGTGTGATGCTGGGCGGGCGGCATTCAACGCAGTTTCGCGTTCTGCGTGCACGCGCCTTCAAGTGGCTGCGGATCCTCTGGCGCTGCTGGCACGACCGCGTGCCCTACGATGAAACGCGCTACCTCGCCGCGCTGTCCCAACGAAAATCACCGCTCGCCGCCCACCTCCGCGCCGCCGCCTGAAACCTCACTTTTTTCTTGTCCGGTTGCCCTCAGGTGTTGGATGGGCTCTTCTTCGATGAAGGCCAGTGAACGAGTGGTGACATACTTCTGATAACAATCCGGGCAGACGATGCCGCGCGCGCTGCTCCTGAAAAATGTGGGAGAACTAGTCGGTGCAATGGCGAACCAGCAAATCCCGCAGTGCTCGTGATCCCACTGCTTGGTCGGCACAAACTCCTCCTTCGTCCATGTGAGGGGTGCCAGCACCATGTAGGCACGCTCTCCCCAGTAGCCGTCATATAGGCACAGCGCTTCTTCTTTCTTAATGGTCAACGCCTGCCGGTCTTCGCTCACGAATTTCCACTGACTGCCGGCTGAAAACCAGCGCCCTTCGATTGGTGCTTCGCCAACTCGGCCGACATAGCCGATCCACTTCTCGCCGAGCCAGACCCGGCCGCGATAATTGTCAGCCGACGCTGAGCCCACGATTTCGATCTTTCCGTCGTGCTCGGAAACATGGTGCGGCGTGAACCGGGGAAGACTCATCTTTGTTTGCCCATCGTCGGCAGTCAGACACGGAGGGGCGCAGCCCCGGAGTTGTCTGTGATGCCCTGGATGGGCTCTCGGGGCTGGTGCTCGACGAAGGCAATCACGTCCGCGACGGTGACCACTCTTCCGCACAACGGATTCTTCTGAACATCAGACATAGAACGTCTGGCTCGACGAGCAATGCGCAGGATCGCGTCGTCCAAATCATCGCCATCGATGCCCCAGAACTTCACGACGTCATCAGACGGACGGATGGGCGCTCCCGCATGGTGTGAAATCTCTTCGTATGCTGCGCGGACAACCCATGTGTCGTGGTCTTTCGCGGGCAAGGCGCGCGAGAAAGTGCAGATGGATTCTTCCTTTCTTTCTTTTCTGAGGCGCTTCAACCAACGCCTATGAAACAATGAGAGGACCGCGAGGAGCGCACCGCAGCCGAGTAAGGTCCATCGGACGGGCGGATTCGCGAAAGCAAACCATGCGAGGGGTGCGAGGATAACCGCCGTGACGATCCACGACAAAGCCGTCGGTTTCTTAGTCGCCGGCAAGGGCGGCATCTTTCGGGAAGGCGTCTTCATCTTTCTTCGCCCATCGTCATCGATGAGCCACAGGTGCGCTAGCACCTGTTGGCTCTGGCAGTTGGTTGAACCAAGCCGCTGTGCGGCGCAGGGGTGCGGGCTTGGTGAGGGAGGTTTGCGGCACGGGCGGAACGATGGGCGGGAGTGAGATTGCAGGCAAGGCTGCAGGCCTATGCCTATATCAAAAACGACAGGGAAAGAGTCCACGCACGGTTCCACGCGGCGTGGCACGAGGAAGAGTCACGTGCCCGACGGCGAGTCGCTGGTGCGCTTTCAAGAGACGATGCGGCTGCGTTCGCTGGCCGATGCCACGCGCGAGGAGTATCTGCGTTTCGTGCGCAAGCTGGCGGCGCGCCATGGCGGCGATCCGTCCGCGCTCGACGAAGCGGCGGTGCGCGCCCACTTGCTGCGGCTCAAGGACGCGCATCATTACTCGCCCTCGTCGATGCGCACGGCGGTGGCGGCGATGCGCGCATTTTACGGGCTGCATCTCGGGCGCGACTGGAAGCTGTTCGACTTGGTCCGCTCGCCTTCGGCGCAAAAGCTGCCGACGGTGCTGACGCGCGAGGAGGTGGCACGGTTGTTCGCGACGGTGCGCGTGCCGCGTTTCCGCACGCTGTTCCGGTTGATCTACGCGTGCGGATTGCGCATCGGCGAAGCGGTCAACCTCGAGGTGCGCGATCTGCGCGAAGCGGGCCGCGTGCATATCCGCGAAGCGAAGGGCAACAAGGAGCGCTACGTGCCGCTGCCGGAGGCGATGCGCGCGGAACTGCGCGCGTTCTGGCGGACGCATCGGCATCCACGCTGGGTGTTCCCCGGCGTGGGTCGCGGCTGGCGGGAACAGCCGGAGCAACTCGCGCAGCTCGGTGCCGCGGTCGAGCCGATGGGTGTCGGCTCGGTGCAACATTGCCTGCGCTTGGCGCGGGCGGCGGCACGTCTGCCCGCGGGCACAGTCGTCCACACGCTGCGGCATTCCTACGCGACGCATCTGCTCGAGGAGGGCGTGTCGATTCGGCTGATCTCGGCGTATTTGGGCCACGCCTCACTCGAGACGACGCTGATCTACACCCACCTGACGGCGGTCAACGAGAGTCACGCGCGCGCGGCCGTGGCGCGACTGATCGAGACCGGCTGACCTCGCGTGTCGGTTTTCGCCGATTGGCTCGCGCGCCAACGCGCGCCGGAGCGTTGCGCGCCGCCCGCGCGCCGCGCTCTGGCCGCGATCGCGCGCTGTCGCACGCCTGCTGCGGGCGGGCACGTGTATCGCTGCACGGATTGCGCGCAGAGCGACTTCGCGTATCACAGTTGTCACCACCGCGCGTGTCCGCGCTGCGGCGGGGCACGCACCGCGGCGTGGACCGCGCAGCAGGAGGCGCGGCTGCTGCCGGTGCCGTATTTCCTGGTGACGTTCACCGTGCCGGAGGAGTTGCGCGCCCTTTTCGCGCAGCAACCGGCCGCGATGCACGAACGGCTCTTCCGCGAGAGTGCCGCCACGCTGCAACAAGTCGCCGCCGAGCAGCGCTTACTTGGGGGCGAACTCGGTTTCGTCGGCGTGTTGCACACTTGGGGACGCCAACTCCAGCGCCATCCGCATGTGCATTATATCGTGCCCGGTGGCGGACTCAGTCTCGACGGCACCAAATGGGTGAGCGCGCGGCAACGCGATTGGCTGTTGCCGGCGGCGAAGTTGGCGGCGGTGTTTCGCGGGCGGCTGGAGGAAGCGTTGCGCGCCGCTGCGCCCGCGCTGCACGCGGCGGTGCCGGCCGGAACGTGGCGGCGCCGGTGGGTCGTGCATTCCCAGCCGGCCGGCTCGGGGGAGCGTGTGGTGCGTTACCTCGCCCGCTATGTCAGCCGCACCGCGATCAGT